>NZ_JBEZZW010000028.1:0-100476 GCF_040639415.1 Micromonospora sp. NPDC023888
GCGCCCCCGCCCCAGGGCGCGGGGTGGCACAGGAGGCAGTCGCAGTGACGTCCGCTCCGCTCCCCCGGATCCTCCGCCGCCGGGGCGAGCCGGCACCCGGACGGTCACCGCCGATTCGCATGTCCAGGCGGCCTGCGGCACCTGGATCAGCTGCCTCTGACTAACCCACGGTCAGCCTGCGCGACGCCCAGCGAGCTACCGCGAAGAGCGGCGCGCTGTTCCCCGGACCGCTCAAGCACATCACCCCAGGTCAAAGCCATCGTCCCTCTGGCTAGGGATTCGGCATCAGGCCGGCCACCAGGTCGTGCAAGGTGCGGATGAGGCGGTTTCCGTCGCCACGCTCGAGTGCGTTGAGGATGGGTTCGCTGTGCACGGTGGCGAGGAGGACGTGGGCGAGCATGTCGGCGTCGAGGTCCTGCCGTTGCTGGTGAACCAGGTGGCTGATGTGGCCGTGCCAGGACCGGTAGACCGGATGCGCCTCGCGCGGTTCCTCTTCCGGCACGGCGGTGACGGGCGCCGCAGGGCCGAGGGCGGCGAGCAGGCCCTTGTTGCGGGCGACCATCTCGACCACGGCAGTGAGGAACGCCAGGAGTCGTGCGCGCGGCGGGGCGCCCTGTCCAAGCGGCGGCGGGCCGGTGGTGATCGCGATTTCCAGGTCTTGCGCGCGTTCCTGCATGAGCGCGCGCATGAGCCCGTGCCGGCTGCCGAAGCGGTGGAACACGGTGCCCTTGCCGACGCCGGCTGCAGCGGCCACCTTCTCCATCGAGATCTGCTGCGGGTGGTATCGGGTCAGCAGTTCCTCAGTGGCGCGCAGGATGGCCGTGCGGTTGCGCACCGCGTCGGCGCGGAGTCGTTCGGGTTCGGTCATGACACCACCTCGACAACTGGACCGTCGGTCCAGTAGCGTCCTGAACCGAAGTTGACTGTCGGTCCATTTTAGTTCAGGGGTGGCCATGCGACGCGTCCGGTACTACGAGTACGGCGGGCCGGAGGTGCTGACCGTCGAAGATGCGGACCAGCCGGCCCCGCAGGCGGGACAGGTGCTGCTGCGAACCGAGGCGATCGGCGTCAACTTCGTCGACACCAAGTTTCGCCGGGGATCCGGCAGCGGCAGCATCTTCCAGCGCCCGCTGCCTGGCCGACCGACCGGTGACGTCGTCGGCACGGTCACCCGGGTGGGCCCCGGCGTCGACCGGCGGCTTGTAGGCCGGCGGGTGGCCGCGCTCGCCGAGGACGCGTACGCGGACTACGTCGTCGCTGAAACGTCCTGGCTCGCCGCCGTCCCTGACCATCTCGATTCCGGTGACGCCAGCATGCTCGCCATGAGCGCCCCCGTCGCCCTGCGGATCCTTCGCGCCGCGCGGCTGAGCCCCGGCGACACCGTGCTGATCCACGCCGCCGCTGGAGGTATCGGACACCTCGCCGTGCAACTCGCCAAGGTCCTCGGCGCCGGCACCGTCATCGGCACTGCCCGATCCTCACGCAAACTCGACTTCGTGCGAAAGGTCGGCGCTGACGTCGCCATCGACTACGCGCTACCGGACTGGCCCGACCAGGTCCGCGCCGCCGCCCCGGGCGGTGTCGATGTCGTACTCGACGCGGTCGGTGGACCGGTCCTGCAATCCAGCCTCGACCTGCTTGCGCCCTTCGGCCGCATCGTGGTCTACGGCGCCGCGACCGGAGAACTGGAACAGGTCCCCGTCGTCAAGCTTTTCGCGCTGCGCTCCGTCACCGGCTTCAACCTCACCGCTTGGCGCCATGCGGACCCGGAACAAGCACGCCAGGAGATGGGGGAACTCGCCGACCTGTTCGCGCGGTCAACTGCGCACCACCGTGCATGCCAGCCTCTCACTCGCCGAGGCCGCGACCGCCCACGAGCTCATCGAGGCCCGCTCTCACACCGGCCGCATCCTGTTACTTCCAACGACGCCCCCAGCCGCATAGGCATCCGTACATCGGCAGATCCGCGCACCTGACTCTGTTCAGGTCGGGCTTCCAGGTCGGCCTACCTCCAGAGCTTCGGCGGGGCAGCCGCCTCGATGCCCTTGAGGCCGGCGTAGCGTCCTTGTCATGGCAGGTCGCTGGCATCCGGAACACGGCCCCGAAGGCTTCCTGGGAGTAACGGCGAACCAGGCACGGCTCGTGCTGGATGCCGATGAGGGCTCGCCCACCTACGACGCGGGTTTCGAGTTTCAGGGGCTGGCCCTGAGCGCCATGTCCGAGACCCCGAAAGGCGAATACCTGCCTGACACGCCGACCGCGCTCAACCTCATCTGGGGGGCACTGACAGATGAGATGGACGCTCCTGGAAGGGGATCGCCGGAACAGGACGCCGCTGCGGTCCGACACATGAAGCAGGCGGCAGCCGAATGGCTTGCGGTCGTTGATTCGCGAGTTGACAGGGCGGCCTACCTTGATCGTTGGCTACACGATGAGTGCGGCTACCCGCGGATGTCACCTGAATCGTCGTTGCCTCCGCAGCCCGGCGAGGATGTAGCCAGGTGAGGTGTTCCGCTGCACCAGCCACCTACGGCGGCACGTGAAGCTCGGTCGGCGGCATGACCGGATGGTCCCCTGCCGGGGTCTGGCGATCGCATGGTGGCGCACCGGCTATCGGCGGGAGGGGCCGGATCCTGCCAGTGCCGGGCTCGCACCCGCGATGACACGGTCAAGATCGGCATGCGCAGGCTGATCCGCTGGAGATGATGAAGTGGTAACCGCTACCGGTAGCCGCCGTGCACGAAAGGCTGCACAGCCCAGTAGTGGGCGGCGGCCGCCGGTACCGAGCCGATGGCGAGAACCCACTCGTCGCCGAGTGTGCCGATGACGAGGTCGCCGTTCTCGAACCGCAGCACGAGACCAGCGCACACCGAATCAACGTCGTGGCCGACGATCACGGCGCCGTCGGTGAGCCGGGCGCCGATGAACCGGGACAGCACGTCCGGACGCCGCGCCGGGCCAACCCTGGTCTCTCCGTACTCGTCCATGTCGTAGGAACGGTAGGGATTCTCCTTCGCGAGCAGGAGTTCGTCGCCGCGACCGTGCAGACCGACCGGTATCGCGTTTTCGAAGAACAGCCACGCGTGCAACAGGCTCTCAGCGTCCGGTGCACGCCGTTCCTCGCACCAGTGTCGGGCCTCCGTTACGGCGTCGAGCCGTCGACCCACCATGCTCGCCAGCCACGAGGCGACCACCTCGGGATCGCTGAAACCCACGTACGGCACCGGGTCTTCGACGCGCAAGGCCTGCCACACGGCGCGGGCAGCGGCCTCGTAGACGTCGCCCACACTGGTGTCGACCTCGGTGACGACCAGGCCGGTCACGATTACCCTCGCCGCCCGGGGGAGTCCACGCAAAGCCCACCGAGCGCCCAGCTCAGCTTCCCGCCGGTGCTCGTCGACCGCGACGGCAGTCACCTCGACGTCGGACCGGACCGCTGCGGCAACCTCGACGGTGACCTTGGCGAATCGCGACGAGCGATTCGTCTGCCGCAGGAGGCGGAAGGTCGTCACGGCTCTGATGGTTCCAGGCAGGTTCCAGCCCCGGCAGGTCGGGGCCGAGCACACCGACCGGGGTGGCGATCGGTGGGCGCAGGTCCCAGCGGACACCAGCCATCCCGGGCAGACGGCCGGGCGCGCCACGAAGAACAACGTTCAGACAGCGGAGCTGGGGTTGTTCCTGCAATTGACGTTTAGCGACTACCGTCAGCGCGTGCTCGATCCCACGATCATCTTCGACACCTCCGGTCCGCTGGAAAGCCCGCTCACCGACGAGGTCCTACGGGAGGTGGAAGCGCAACTCGGGCGCAAACTACCCGCCGCGTACGTCGACCTGGCCCGGCGACACAACGGCGGGGTATTGGCTCGTGACGCCCACCCCTCGCCCGGCCGGACCTCCTGGTCCGCAAACTACGTGGCGGTGTACACACTGGCGGCGATCGGCCGGACTGCTTCCTTCAGCCTGTGCGGTGAGCTCGGGAACGCGTTCTGGATAGCGGAGTGGGGCTACCCCGACATCGGCATCTACATCGCCGACTGCCCCTCGGCGGGCCACGACATGATCGCCCTCGACTACCGATCCCCCGGCGCTCCGGCGGTCGTACACGTCGACCAGGATTGGAACTACCAGATCACCGTCCTCGCCCCCGACTTCGAGACATTCCTGGGCGGCCTCATCGACGAGCCCGACTTTGATGGGGACGACTGATCGACGTCTGCTGCCTTGTCATCACCGCCAGGACGGCTGTCTGAACTGACTACGTTCGGTTACCGCAGGGCGGAGGTACGTGCGCGGATCGCGGCAGATGAGTTTGTTGAAGCGACCGAGATGTCCAGACGTTGTGGCGGATCAGGCGAACCGCCGTCGGCCGGGAGGCTCCATTTCAAGGATGCGGTGCCGGTAGCCTGTTGCGGGCGTTGACTCGCTCGGGGGAGGCGATGCCGTTCGTCCAGCCCCGAACTGTGCCGTCTGCGATCACGCCCGCGGCGTTGCACCACTATCCGGGGCGCAAATCAAGATCATCATTACGTCGTCAGTCCGACATCATCGCCCCCCCCTGACGGACATGGCGTATCTTCCTCCCATGCCGATGCCACGGATCAAGGTGGAGCTCAAGCTGCCGTTTCTGACGATCGGCGTTGATGATGTGCGGACCGTGTTCAAGGGTAGACGCAGGGAGGCCGGCCCCTTTGTCATCTTCGCCCGCGCTTGCGGCAAGGGCCTCGACACCGCATACGCCGCGGAGCCCAACCACGGCGTAATCGTTTGGGCGGCGCACGGACAGCCCCAGCAACTGTGGACCGTGCAGCCAAGCGGTGTCCAAGGTGAAGTGCTCATCGTTTCCGCGTCGAACGGGTTGGCCCTGGACGCCACCGATCAGCGAAGCGAGGATCCTCATCCTGAGATGCGTGAGCCCAATGGTTCGCCTTCACAGCGGTGGCGGTTGAGTGGGACACCGGACGGCGTGGGCTATCGGATTCAATCTGGGAGTAGTCATCTCTTTCTCGCCTTGAACGAGAGCGCCGAAAATGGCTGGCAACCATGGTTCGAGCCGCGCAGGGGAGATATGTCTCAACAATGGATATTTGCCCTTCCTTATGGTGTAAAAGAAGGTTGATCGTAAACTTCAAGAAGTGTCTCGGCGTGTCAACATTGACATGATTACGTACACTCAACTCGGCAGATGAGGAAGCCGAGCGCCGCGCCGTGTTGGGTGGTCGCTCGTTACGCAACGTCACTGACTGGGCCTGTCGGTCAGTCCCGCAGCCGTCGAGGCAGTCGACCATCGGCAAGCCGCCCGCTCCCGATGCAGCTTTGTCGTCAAGCCGTACCTGTCTCTGCACCGGAGCCGGTACGCCGACACCAAATGACGTTGGAGTACTAACCAGCGGCAGATCCGGATGCCCGGTCTCAGAGCGATCCGGTCCAGATTCACCGATAAGGGATCGTAAGGCTCGTCGCAAAGACATCCGACGGCACGGAAGCAACTTGGCACCGTCTGACGGTGGGGCCCGCGCCGAGGCGGGCAGTGACACCGAATGCGTTGCCCAGGTACTCCTTCGTCGCCTTCGCACTGACTCCGCACGAAATTGAACAGTTCGAGGAACTCTGGTTCCCAGAACAGGACGAATTCTACTGCTGGCCGAAGTGACGTTAGACTCGCCGGCCATGGGAGTCCTCACCTTCAGCCTCAACCTCACGCTGGACGGTTGCGTCGACCACGAGGAGGGGATCGCCGACGACGAGACGCACGCCTTCTTCACCCGTCTCATGGACGAATGCGGGGCAATGCTGTGGGGTCGCGTCACCTACGAGATGCTGGAGAGCTACTGGCCGGCCGTCGCCCGCGGCGACGTCGAGGCACCGCCGGCCATGCGCGAGTGGGCGGTCAAGCTGGAGGCCAAACCCAAGTACGTGGTGTCGTCGACGCGCAAGAACTTCCCGTGGACCAACAGCCACCACATCACCGGCGATCTGCGCGAGGGCGTGCAGAAGCTTAAGGACGCGACCCCGGCTGGGGTCCTCCTCGGAAGCGGCAAGCTCGCGACCGAGCTTGACCGGCTGGACCTGATCGACGAGTACAAGCTGCTCGTCCATCCCAGGATCGCCGGCCACGGCCCGACGCTCTACCAGGGCGGGCTGCCCGGCACGCGCCAGCTCGAGCTGCTCTCGGCGGAGCCGCTCCGCAACGGCGTGGTGGCCCTGCACTACCGCCGCACGCGCTGAATCACAGAAGTCCATCGCCGCCGTCAACCAACGGCTGCGCGCCTTCGAAGTCCTCCGTGGCCGCTGCGATGGCCGCGCAACGGTCCGTTTGGCTGGCCGCGGCCCGCCCCACCATTCAAACAGAAGGCGGGGAGTCGCTCGTTCCGGCGAGGAATCGCACACACCATCAGGCGTGTCCGATTGCCGCACATGGAACCTCCCGGTCGACCAGAACATCGCAAGCGTGCCCGACGACAACGAGCCCGACTCGGGCACCGGCTCGAGTCAAAGCACAACGTGGAACAGCTCTGCCGGATCGGTTCGGTGGCGACGGGCGCGGAGCTGAGCCTGGTCGTTGCCATCGTGGTCGGCGAGCCGGCCGTGGGACGGTGGGCTCGGCTGCGCGCGCTGGCCTGAAACCACAAAGGCAAGGAGGAGAACTCCTTGCCACTATTAACATATACCGCACCCCCGGGCTTGCGGCAAGACCCCGGTCGTGGCGCACAATCGTCGGCCGAGCAAAAGAATCGGTACCAGGGGGAATGCATGTTCGATGTGATCATCGCCGGCGGCGGGCCGACCGGCATGATGCTGGCGAGCGAATTGCGTCTGCAGGGCGTCAACGTGCTCGTGCTGGAGAAGGACGCCGAACTGCCGCCGTTCGTGCGGTCGCTCGGGCTGCACGTGCGCAGTATCGAGGTGATGGATCAGCGAGGGCTGTTGGAGCGGTTTCTCGAAAACGGCAAGCAGTACCCGATCCAACCCGGCGGCGTCCGGGGATTCTTCGCGGGCATCGAAAAGCCCGCTCCCACCGGGCTGGACACCGCCCACGGATACGTGCTCGGCATTCCGCAGACGTTCACCGACCGGCTGCTCGCCGAGCACGCGGCCGAGGTCGGAGCCGAGATCCGGCGCGGCTGTGCAGTGGTCGGGCTGGAGCAGGACGACCACGGCGTGACCATCCACCTTGGAAACGGAACTGCAGCGCCGTTGCGGGCGCGGTTTGTCGTCGGCTGTGACGGTGGGCGCAGCACGGTTCGGAAACTGCTCGGTGTCCGATTCCCCGGCGAGCCGTCGAGAATCGACACACTGCTGGGCGAGATGGAGGTGTCGGCGTCCCCGGACGACATCAGCGAAGTGATGACCGAGGTGCGCAAGACCGAGAAGCGGTTCGGAATCGGGCCGTCGGGCAAGCCGGGGGTGTTCCGGGCGGTCGTGCCGGCAGAGGGCGTGGTCGAAGACCGTTCGGTACCGCCGACGTTCGAGGAGTTCAAGCAACAGCTGCGCAAGTATGCCGGCACCGACTTCGGCGTGCACTCCCCCCGCTGGCTGTCGCGCTTCGGCGACGCGACCCGCCAGGCCGAGCGCTACCGGGTCGGACGCGTGTTTCTGGCCGGGGACGCCGCGCACGTCCACCCGCCGATGGGTGGGCAGGGGCTCAATCTCGGGATCCAGGACTCGTTCAACCTGGGTTGGAAGCTGGCGGCGGCAATCAACGGCTGGGCGCCGGACGACCTGCTGGACAGCTACGAGTCCGAGCGGCATCCGGTCGCCGCCGACGTGCTGGACAACACCCGTGCGCAGATGCAGCTGACGACCAACGAGCCCGGGCCGCAGGCGGTTCGGCGGTTGTTGGCGCAGCTGATGGACTTCAACGACGTCAACCGGTTCCTGATCGAGAAGATCACGGCGATCAGCATCCGGTACGACTTCGGTGAGGGCCATGCCCTGCTCGGGCGGCGGCTGCGCGACGTCCAGCTGAAGCATGGGCGCCTGTTCGAGCTGATGCGCACCGGCAGCGGGGTGCTGCTTGACCAGACGGGGCGGCTTTCGGTGGACGGCTGGGCCGACCGGGTGGACCACGTCGCCGACATCAGCGAAGAGCTGGACGTGCCGGCGGTACTGCTTCGGCCGGACGGGCACGTCGCGTGGGTCGGCCAGGATCAGCAGACGCTCGAGGTCGCGCTGGCCAAGTGGTTCGGCGCCGCAGGAGCTCCTACGGCCGGGTGAGGGACGCTTCGAGGACTGCGATGCCCTCCGGGTGCCAGTGGGAACATCGGAACGCAGCGCTACGGCTGGCTCGGCGCCAAGCAGCGGACACACCGTCAGGCATCGTCCTCATGGTCGTCCGACTCTACAATCCGACCACCGGCCGTTCCTCCAAGTCGACCCCGTCTACGGCGGCAGCGCCAACCCCTACGAATACTGCGGAGCCGATCCGGTCAATTGCGTCGACCTCGACCTCGACCTCGACGGAAAGCGGGCAGAACTGCGGCTGCAGGAGCGACAGCGGCTGGAAGGGGCCGGTGAAGAGTTGGCTCCAACGTGGAGTCGATGACGCCAAGCGTCTCAATAACAAATTCTCCAGCTGGCAGGTGCGTAAGGCCACTGGCGCCGCTGCTCGCGTGCTCGCGAAGGGCGCGCGGTTCAAGGCCCGATTCAAGTGCACCGGCTGGAAGAACAAGCGCCTCCAGTACAAAGGCAACAAGGCAGGCTGGCGAATCGGTTACGACCGTGAGTCATATCCGTTCGGGCGCGTGGGCAATCGAAGCACTTTCAAGTCGACTGGCGGCGGCCGGTGCAGAGGGAAGCCATCGAACCTATCGCATCCCAGTGTTCTGGTAGCCGAACGGCCCGCAGAGGCGGCAACAGGGAGGTGCAAAGCAGTGACGTTCAACATCAACGTGGCAGAGAAGATCGCCGAGCGAGCTCTGGCAGAGTTGCGTGAGCTGCCCTTCGCTCAACTAGAGCCGTTGCTCGACGAGAACAAGAAGACAGTCGTTGTCGGTAGCGACGGGGTGCGGTACAACGTGGTGACATATGCGTTGCCGGACCTAGGTGATGCGGTACGCGTGGTCGCCGCCGTCGACGACGGCGGCGGATCCGCCTTCAAGCCGTTGGTGCGCGACTTCATCGTCGCCCCGTGACAGGGACGGGGGGACGGGTGTGCTCGATCGGGCACGCCCGTCGCCCGTACGCTTACCACCGACGCCCAGAGCATGCACATCCGTCACGGGTAAACACCACAACCGACCATGAACCTGCCCGAGGGCCCGGCCATCTGCCCTATGCGGCGCGCTCCCCGCTATACAACGCCTGGTCAACCAAACCCAGCCCCGGCCACTGACCAGAGACCCAGCGGCTCTCCACCCAGTCCTCTGAGCATGTGATCCGTCACCAGTCGCAGACGCGACCGATGGTGGCTACCTCCTACAGCACCATCGGACGGAACAAACAAAGCACACCTACTCGACCCGGGAACGGTGAGTGCAGTTGAGCGCCGTTGGACGCAGTTCAAGGCCGTTCAGGGCACCCCCGCTGCTCCCAACCTGCTCCCCCCAAAACGGGCTCGCACCGGACCGCGGACTGATCGTGAACTGCCGGTCAGTACCTTGGTGGTGCCCGTACTGGCTCCCGCAGCCGCATCGGTCGATCGGGAAGCACCTGATCAGGCGGAGCCACGCTCGCTGACCGGCCGGCGGCGCAGGTTTGGGTTCAGCAGGGCCGGGGGCAGGTAGGCCTGGTCGAGCCGGGTGACATCGGTGCCGGGCGCGACCATCTCGTCGACCCGGTCGAGGATCTCGTCGGTGAGCGTGACGTCGACGCCCGCGAGCAGGTTGTCGAGGTGCTCCATCGTGCGCGGGCACTCTCGTCTCTGTCCGGCGTCGGTCGCACCAACATGCGGGCCATAGGATCCACTTCTATGGTCCGCACCACACCTCCGCGTCCCCTAGACATCACCAAGCTCTTCCCCGAACTGCGTGAACATTCCATCACCGCGACCCGCCTGCATCCCCGACCCGGCGCTCCGACCGTTACGGACAGTTCGGTAGGCGGACCGCTGCTATGGCCGGCCGACGAGGTATGGCCGGTCTGCGACGACGCCGGGGCGCACGAGCCATGGAACCTGACGACCCCGGCCGCCCTGCGCCGCCGTCGGGAGATCCTCGCGACCGCAGAATCCCGGGAGCCGCTGCCGGCCGGGGACTTCCTGACTACGGAGGAGCGGGCCGAGCTCGATGCGGCCGACGCTCTGGACCTGGACGACCTGATCGAGGATCCCATCCCGTTGGTCCCGGTCGCGCAGCTGTACCGACAAGATATCCCGGACTACGCCGGTCCGGATGGCACCGACCTGCTCCAGGTGCTGTGGTGCCCGGTGGACCACTCGGACCGGCACTACAGCCCTCGCGTCTTCCTCTACTGGCGCAACAGTTCCGCCGTCGGCCCGCTACTCGAAGCGCCTCCCGAACCGCCGGTGATCAGCGACATGTACCTGCCGGTCCCGTGCGTGGTGCACCCCGAGCAGGTCCGCGAGTACCAATACGCCGACCTGCTCCCCAATGACCTACGCGAACGGATCAACGAGTGGGATGACGACGAAGACGACGGCCGTCCCCACTATCAGACCGACTTGTCGCTTGCGCCGGGATGGAAGGTCGGCGGGTACGCGAACTGGTCACTGACAGATCCGTACCCGATGGACTGTGCTGCCTGCGGCACCACGATGACCTTGATTCTCACCGTCGACTCAGGCGACTGGAACGGCATGCATTGCAGCTGGCGCCCGTCCGAGGAAGACCCGACCGCGTCTCCAGACATCGTCGGCGTGCAGATCGGGCGCGGCTACTCGCTCTACACCTTCCGCTGCCCCACGTCATTCGATCATCCCCCGGCCACCGCTATGCAATGACCCGGCCTCCCTCCATGCCTGTCGGCCTCCGAAACGCACTCAACTCGACATGAGTGGACGCCGCCCGACTGACGACCGGGAGCACCATGGCTGACATCTTCGGGGGCACCAAAGAGGTCTCCAGCCTGAAGGGCCTGCTCAGGACATTGCCCGTGGGATCGGTGTCTCGGGTCCTGCTCACCCCGGCCAGGCCAGCGACGACCCGCCGGCCGTGGCCGGTTCGTCGCGTCGTTCTCGATCATCTGGCTTCCATGATCGGGCTGGATCCCTAGTTGCCGAACCGCGCGGTGAAGTTGTGGATGAATGTCTCGGTCATACCACCCGCGAACACCGGGCGAACCGTACCGAACTTCGCCAGCATGGCATGAGCCCCCGGCATGTCGCCCAATACCGCCAGGCAGACAGCCAGAGATCCGTACTCGACCTGCGATTTCGGCCGTTCGAGCAGGGTGTCGACCACCTTTGGCAACGTTTGATTGCCGACCAGGAACGGCTCACCATAGGCCGTCAGGTCGGCGACCACCTGGGTGACAGCGTCCACCTGTTCCGGCAATACGACCCACCAGCGAGACAGCCATACCTTGGATGTCTCCGCGTCGTTGACCAGATCCATCATGCTTGCACCCACCTGACACACGGTGCCCGCGCGACCAAAGAGTTGCCTCTGCACCTCGGCGGCGGCGACATGCTCGACGGCGACGCTAGGGCTGAGCAAGACACCGTCGCGTCCGGCGAGGTTGACGCCGAGGTGGAAGACGACCCCGTGGACGGGTTCGCGCACGAAGGCAACCTCATCGTCGGGCACGAAACGATGCCGCCGCCATCCACGGGGCCCCAACTGCTCGGTCAATCGATCGGCCACCCGCTCTGCGATCTGCGCGACTTGTCCCGGTCCTGACGTCACTGAGGAATCGTGACACGCGGGTGAAGGCTCGGCGCACCCGGCGCCGAAAGCCGGTTCGACCCCTCGACGTCGACAGGTCTGGCACCGTTGCTCGACCGGCACCAAGCGCAGATCACGGCTGCCGAGATCCGCAAGGGCGGTCGGTTGACTCTGACCTTCGCCGACGACGGAGTCCTCGTCGTCGAGCCGGACGATCAGTACGAGGCGTTCACAGTCACGAGTATGCCGCCACCGGGACTCCGGGGATTCCGCTTCGTCGCTGTCCCCGGCCGCGGTCTCGCCCACTGGTAGCCGAACACCGACAGTGATGCACACGCCTTCACGACCAGCGGCAGATCCGTGCGCCCGATCGTGACGGCGTTCCGTTGGTCCGACAACCCAACGCCGCAGTTGGACTGGACTACGCGCCGTTGGCGGGACGGGCTCCTCCGTAGCATGTTCCGCCATGCACCGCATCGTCATCAGGCCACGCATCCAGATTCCGGTCCTAGTCGTGATCTTCGCTGTATGGATCCTGCTGGGCGTCACGTACTTCACCTCCGGGGACGTACTGGCCGAGCGCGACTCGTTCGGCATCGTGCTGGGATTCCTACTCGTCACGAGCGGCATGGCCGGGATCTGGCGTGCTCTCCGACTCGGCGTGGTAATCGGCGGCGAGGGTGTCCGTGTCCGCGGCTTCGACAGCCGTGACCAGGTCACAGCGTGGAGCGCGATCCAGTCGGTCGACTGCGTGCAGGTCGACGTACGGGGAGGCTTGCCGCTCTACGCTCCCGTCCTCCGTCTCGGCGACGACGTCATGCCGCTGTCGGCGCTCGGCTCGTACTCACGGCTGGACGCCGAGCGCACGGTCGAACAGCTGCGGAGCCTCAAGGCCAGCGCCGCGCGTTCCTGACCGGGATGCAAAGGCGGGCGCCCCACCAGCGGTAGATCACCCCGGGGCACCGCGACCTGGTGGCCCGTGCTCGGGTGATGTTCGACCAGGTCATCGTTCTGGAGGCGGTGAACGCCGACAAGCGACCAACCGCCCAGGCCACGACCAGGGCCGTACGCGTGCGCGACGCCATGCCGGCAGCCTGGGGCAATGTCGAGGTAGATACCTGGACCGGCCTGACCATTGCCTACTGCCTGCGCCGAGGTGCCACGGTCATCGTCCGTGGGGTGCGCACGGCCGCGGACCTTCGCTACGAGTACCAGATCGCTGCAATGAACGAGCTGCTCGGCATTCAAACCGTCTGGTTGCCCGCCCGTCCGCAGATGGCCGCCACGTCGTCAACGGTCGCGCGGGCCTACCGATCGGCACAGTCGGCCCGTCCGTCGCACAACGCTGAGGAGTGACGCCCGGCCGGCGGCAGATGTGCGCATCTGATCGTGGGAGAAACCCGTGGCTACATGGCACGACCATGGTGCTCCGTCGAGCTTCTCGACCAGCTCGACACCGCGGGAAGTGTGCCCTGGATAAGGCCCGGGTGGTGCCGTGTGGGGCGGGAGGCTCAGGACAGGAAGTGGTGCAGGGCTGCGGTCAAGTCGTCGGGGTTCTCCTCGGCGACGTGGTGGCCGGACTCGATCGAGTGCCCGCGTAGATCGGGGGCCCACGTGCGCCAGATGGCTAGCGGGTCGCCGTACAGGTCTTCCATGTCGTCCCGGGTCGACCACAGCACGAGAGTTGGGCAGCGGACGGTGCGGCCGTCACGCCGGTCGGCTTCCTCGTGCGCTCGGTCAACGCCGAGGCCGGCCCGGTAGTCCTCCAGCATGGCCCGGACGGTGGCCGCGTCGTGGATGGCCTGCCGAAACTCCTGGTAGTTCTCCGCCCCCATGCTCTCGGACTGGGCCTTACTGGCGTACCAGGCATCGGGGTCGGCGGCGATGGCTCGCTCTGGCTTGTCGGGTTGGGCGAAGAAGAACCAGTGGTACCAGTCATGGGCGAACTTCGCATCGCACCGGGCAAGGGCCTCACTGATGGGTACACCGTCGATGACCACCAACTGACTGACCGTGTCGGGGTGGTCCAGCGCCAGGCGCAACGCCACGTACGACCCACGGTCATGTCCGACCGTCGCGAACGTCGGGTGGCCCAGTTTCTCCATCAGCTGGACCAGGTCTGCGGCAACCACCCGCTTGGACTGCTGGGAGTGATCCGCGAGGATCTGCGCCTTGCCGGACTGCCCGTAGCCGCGCATGTCGGGACAGACGACGGTGAACCCGCGATCAACCAGCTGCGGCGCGACGCGATGCCACGTCGACCCCGTACGCGGATGTCCGTGGATGAGGAGGACCGGAGGCCCGTGCCCCGCATAGCGGACCCGGAGCTCCACCTCCCCGACATCGACCCGCTCGTCCTCGAAACCGTCAAACATGCGCGGAAAGTATCCAGGCCCCCGCCAGGAAAAACATCTGCTCATCGGCATGTGCGGGCGTCGCACTACTGCCTCCGCCGGGGCGCCAACGCTGACGCCTTCGGATTCGCCGAAGAGGTCTCCCAGCAAGAAGCCCTGGACAGAGGGTTGCTGGTGGGATTTGAGTCTCAGCTTCCAGGATCCGAACAGGCAGCCCTCGGGCGACCCAGAGGGGTACGTCGATGCGGCGCTCCTTTCGATGGAACCCAGAGGGGGCTCGGCGGGCGGGTGAGCCGGCTGCCGCCCGCCGAGCGGTTGCTTAGCGGTGGCTCTCCGTCGTGGACCTGAGCGCATCGAAGGTGGATTGGTGCGGCTGGTCGAGGACGGCCTTCGACTCGTCGACGAGGCCGGTCAGGCGGGCCACCTCGGCGTCGGTCAGGTTCTTGGCGACTTCGGTTGCGGCGATGTTGGCGCGCAGGTGGCCGGGGTTGCTCGTACCGGGAATGACGACGATGGCGGGGGAACGGCGCAGTAGCCAGGCCAGCGCGACCTGGGCTGGCGTGGCGCCGAGGCGCTCCGCTGGGCTGGTCAGCTCGCCGTAGCCGATGAGTCGTCCGGATGCGAGGGGGTAGTAGGGCACGAACATGATGCCCTGCGCCTCGCAGTCGGCGAGGATCTGGACGCCGCTGCGGTCGAGCAGGTTGAAGCGGTTCTGTACGGCTGCGATCGGTGTCATCTTCTGCGCGCGGGCCAGCATCTCTGGCCACGCGCCGGACAGCCCGATGCGGCGGATAAGCCCCTGGTCACGTAGCTCGACGAGCACAGCGAGTGAGTCCTCCAGCGGCACCTCGCTCCGCGATGCCGCATAGTCGCCGGCGAGCCGCAGGTACGTCAGCTCGCTCGTCTCCGCGCCCAGGTCTTCCAGGGCCTCGTGGACCTGCTGGCGGATTGTGTCCGGGTGGTCGGTGATGATCCATGACCCGGCCAATCCCGGCAGGAAGGCACGGGGGCAGTCGTCACACAGCGCCGGGAGAATCCGCACCGGCGGCTGTCGGCGCTGCTGCCGCCGACCCGCGGGATTGACGTGCCCCGCCAACCGGTCGGGTTGGGTAAGGTCCGTCGAATGATCTTCAGGATCGCCCGCGGGCTGGCAGGGCTTGCCGTGAGGATGGCATCGCGGTGGACCCTGCTGGCGCCGACGGTCGCGGTTGGCCTTGTGGTACTCGGCTTGGCGCTCATCGGAGCAACGGCCATCTACGACCTCACCTCCGCGGACGTGGCCGACTACGTGACCCCTGCCGAGGCAGCCAACAGAAATGGTCTCGCGGACCTCGGCCGCGACGTGGTTGACCAATTGACCACGGCGGTGACCGGCCTGGCCGCAGCAGGTCTGCTCCTCTCGATGACGGGGCTCATGCGCGGCAAGACGTGGGCACATGCAACGACGTGCATCGTGACCGCACCTTTTGCTTTATGCGGCGGCCTGGCGTTCATCAACAGCCAAGGACCTCCCGCCGGAAACCCCGGCGAACTGGGCAACCTCACGCTCGGACATACCTCCGCGCCGACCTGGGTCCTCGTCGGCGACACACTGGGACCGGCTCTCCTAGTCGGTGGGGCGGTCATCGCCTTGATCCTGCTACAGCTCCCCGCCGTCTACCGACGCTTCCACCCCTCCCGTTAGCTGCGCGACTTGCACGGGCTCGCGTCATGACCGGCGTCGAGGTCTAGCGGACTACCAGCGACGGCCGTTCGGGCCAGACGCGCGAGGCCGGATGAGGCCCCTCAGGCAGCGGGTTGCCGGCACTTTCCATCAGCCGCCTGTCGGTACCGCCCAACCGACGTTTCCGGCGAACCGGCCGGGCCTTGAACGGCATCAGCGGTACGTCAACATCGAGGAAGATCAAGGGCAGTTGACGACGCCGAGCGTCACCCTCGAACCGAGGCGTAAGGCTGTTGATCCCTGAGCACCTCACGCACCTGCATGAGCGCGAATCCGAGCAGGTTGAGGCCTCGCCAAGAGCCGGGGTCGGTAGCAGCGGGATCGTCGCGGTTCAGGCCGATACCCCAGATCCGGTCGACTGGGCTGGCCTCCACGAGAACCCGCTGCCCCGTGTCCAGCAGGAATGCCCGTAGCGCGGGATGCTGGTCGAACTTGGCAAGGTTCCCGGCCACCACGATCGCGCAGCGGTGTTCGCTCCAGGTCTGCTGATCAAAACCTGCGACACGTCCTCCCAGCGTCTTGGCGGCGTGAGGATGCGGCGCGGCAAGAATCTCTTCGGCCATCGCACGGTCGCCGAACAACATGGCCTTGCGCCACATCATGTAGTGCTCCGCAGTGGCGAACCGTAGGCCGTCGGCGGTGAACGCCGCCGGCCACCACTGGCTCAAACAGCCCGCGCCGACACCCCCGTCCCGCTCGGGCTGGTGCCCCCAGAAGAACAGGAACTTGACCCGATGACCCTGCGCCTGCGCAGCGGCCAGATCGGCGACGCTACGAACCGATGCCAGCATGGTCATGAGTGTGCGTTACTGGCGCTCTGCGCACCCCCGCATTTCGGCTGCCGCGACGCTCCCAAGAGCGGACGGTGAGTCACACACTCCACCCGAGCAACCCAGCACGATCATCATGACCTGCACCCATTGTGAAGACCGCTTGATGGTTAGGGGAAATCCTCTCGTCGCAGCTGAGGACGCCCGCCGGGACAACGAGAGCGGGCCAGGGTGCTGACGCCTTCGGGCTCGCCGAAAGCGTCACCACAGAGGATGCGCTGGCCATGGTGCCGCTAGTGGGATCGACGTCTCAGCTAACGGGACCAGCTACTGGTCTGGCACGACTGGACTGTTCGTTCGGACATCGATAAATAGCAGACCTGTCAGGGTGACGATCAGCCACCCGCGATCGGGCGACGCGAGCAATACGGGAGCACCGGGCCCTGACCACTTTGGTATCCACTGGGCGATCACGGCGCACCAATCGACCGCATCACCACACGTCAAAGCCCTCGTCTCTGTCCGGCGTCGGTGAGCACTTCGGCACGGAGACCCCTTCGCCAACCTGCACCCAATCTGCTCCCAGTTGCAAGGCCGGGCCAACCAACGGCTCCTTACCGCCTTGACCTGCGCACACTCCCCCACCAGGCGACATAGAGCGCCGTCGACTGCTGCGCAAAACCGCAGAGCACTCCGGAGTGAAACAGGACGCTGCACCCACTCTGACCTGCAGAAACGAGAAGCCGCGGGTGGGGGCAGGTGCAGTTGAGTGGCGCCTCAGCGGGCAAGTGCGCGACGTCAGGTGGCCCCAAGCAGGTCCCACCGGTTGCCGGCGATGTCGAGGAAGACCGCGACCCGGCCGTAGGGCTCGGTTCGTGGCGCTCGGACAAAGGTGACATCGGCCTCGACCATCCGCCGGTATGCGGCGTCGAAGTCGTCGACGCGCAGGAAGAACCCGACTCGGCCGGCTAGCTGGTTACCGCTTGCGGCGCGTTGGCGTTCTCCGTAGGCGCGAGCGAGCAGGATCCCGGTCTGGGCACCCGGCGGCCGGACGACGACCCACCGCTTGGGTCGACCGTCATTGGTCAGCGATGGAGAGTCCTCGACGAGATCGAAGCCGAGTACGTCGGTGAAGAACGCGATCGCGGGGTCGTACTCGTCGACAATTAGGGCAACCAAGTCGATCTGCACCACGGCAGCGTACGCGGGACAGTGTCCTTCTGGTCGCCCCGTGCGCCGACAATGGGCACAAGAGGACTCTGATCCTGCGGTGTCCACACGACCTGACGGCGCTGCCCCAATGAGCTCCCTGGCAGTCCCGAAACTTTCGCATGGCTGTAGTGGCGCACGAGACACCGAGTCGATGCGAAAGATCGAGCGACGGCACAGCGCCAGGCTCCAACATGCCTCCCAGGAGGGTGTGGCCGCCTACCTTGCGAACGAGGACGCCGAGGTCTACAACGTCACCGACGCCGCAGTCAAGAAGGATGCGCTGGCGGCAGCGTTGAACCTCACGGCCCTCGCGGCAGACGCGGTCACCGCCCTGGCTGCCGAGGTCAGTTGGCCGCCGTCGCTACCCTCGCGATGTGACCAATAGGAGGCAGGCTTCTCCGTCTCGTCGAGCGAAGCGCGAAAAGTCGGTACAGGGCCAGGGTCCCAAGAAACGAGATCGTCTGCCCATGCCGACGGAGGACACAGGGCCACCCGCAGCTCCGCCGACGGACCCGCCAGCCGACCGGTCGTCCGGCTTTCCCGACATCCCCGGTCGACCGGTACTGATCGGACTGGCGGTGCTCGTCGTCCTCGGCGGCAACCTCGGCGCCCATTATCTGTCCGATCCCGCATCGATTCCCCGGCCCTGGCGGGGCGTGGCGGGATGGACCGCGGGCTTCGTCGTCTTCTTCGCCGCGTCCACGCTGACCCAGATCGTGGCTGTCTTCGCGACCCCGGTGCGGCTGCCCTCGACCAGGCGTTTCCTGGAGTTCGTGGGTACATACTCCGCGATCGGCGCAATCGCGGGTGCCGCCCTGGGCGTCCGGGGGGCCATGCACCTGTTCGTGGGCGAGGGTCGTGATTCTGGCCGGTACGGGCTTCCGGACTTCCTGTCCACGATGAGCGACGACATCACCCTCGTCACCCTCATCATGCTAGCGCTGTGCTGGCCGTTCGCCATCAAGCTGTTCCGCGAGATGGCCAGCGCGATACGGGAGAGGAGCACGCACCAAGGAGTACGGATACCGGGCGCGACCTCCCACCTGGTCTCCTTCGTCATTCTGGCCTACGGCAACTGGACCGGGCTTAACGCCGCCTTCTTCGCATACGAGCTGTTGAACCGATACCCATAGGGTCCCGCAACGGCCTCCGCAGAGTGGGTGTGGACTCCGCAACGTTCGCGTGGACGAGACACCAACCATCGCGTATTCGCATCTGATCGAACAGGCGGCGGTCAGAGCGAGATATACCAAATCCGCAGAGATCGAGGCCGCGAATCACTCAGGACGCCGCAGCGCGGCCAGCCCGGCGACCATGTCTGCTACTGACTGTGAGTCGTCCGGTGAGGGCGGGCAGGCGCCCGGATCGCGGCAGATGCGGATGCTGGGCGCGGGCGCGGGCGCGACATACTTGCCCCATGGATAGAGCATGGAGGCTTCGTCCGGCGCTGTCTGCGGATGCGGAATGGCTTGCTGACCTCAAGGCGCGCGCCATGCGCCCAGACCTGGAACGCCTGGGACTGTGGGATAAGGAGTGGGCTCGCCGCCGGTTCCTGGACACCTACGTTCCTGCCAACACCGACATCATTGAGGTCGACGAGAAGCCGGTGGGTGTCATCGCCGTGCGGCCCGAGGTCGATGCGCAGTGGATAGAGCACTTCTATCTTGATCCTGCGATTCAGGGTCAGGGCATAGGCAGTCAGGTACTCCGGCACGTCATGGACGCCCACCGTGATGCGAGGCCTTTCCGGCTTGCCATCGACCGGGGTAGCACGGCGCGCTGGCTCTACGAGCGAGTTGGCTTCGTTCACCTCTACGACGACAGCAACGGCGTGGATCAGATTTTCGGCGCTCCGGGAACCGCTGCCGCGCGAACTTGACGGTCAGATCCACCCCCTGTCACGTCGGAGGGTCGCCTTCCTCCCCAAGCAGTAGGCGGCACAGCATCGGGCCATCGAGGACAAGCCAGCACTGGATGACCCCGGCTTGCTAAGCCGACGCGAGCGCACTGACATCGGCAGATCCGGACGCCGCCGAGCGGCCGATAGACGGTCCCGCCCGCCGGTGCTGTCTCACTGAGGCTGCCCGCGTCGTCGCCGACCAGGCCCGCCGCCTCGCGGGCAACGCCACCGCCGGCACTCCTCAAGGCTCAAACTACCGGCAGCCGACCGTTGCCCCTTGGCCGCGTACAGGTCTCGGTCGACATCCCGAAGCGGCTCGCCGGTCCGGGTCTGCACATCCAGACAGGCACGCAGATAGGGAAGCCAGGTCCGCCGATCCTGGGAGTCTGGCGGCACCTCGGCGTAGCCAATGGCGTTGATCGACTTCACTGCACGCTCGTCAAGGACGGTCCATCGCTGTGGATCCATCGTCATAAGCAGGGCGCTACCGAGGGCAGGGCCGACTCCCTGCCGTACGCGTATCGCGCGCATCGCAGCACCGTCATCCTGACAGCCGCCGGCTGCAGCGGTGATATCCCGGACGATGTGATCGGATTCTCGGGCCAAACCCCTCCCGGCGTTTAGCCCGACGGTGAGCCATGGCATTGAACTTCCAGCCGACAACCGTTAGCACAGCGGAGCGATCGAGGGCCTTAGCTCCAAGCAGCGGAGCCAGGACCTGGTCGTGCTCGACGGGGTAGCGCCGCGCCCACGTCTGCACCCGACGAGCTAACTCACTGTCGTCAATCACGGCGGGAAGCCCAACTACCGGCGCCTGCAGCACGACGAGGTGGTTGATCGCGTCGTGAGCACCAACGCCGCATGAGCGCCCGTCGGCTCAGCCGGCTGAGGAGCCTCATCGTTCGGTCAGGGCGACAATGCGAATTAAATGCCAAACGGCGGCCCGCTGAACCAGTCGGGCCGCCGCTCACAGAATGTGGATCAAAGCGGGCGGATGTTCTCCGCCTGCGGGCCCTTCTGGCCCTGGGTGACGTCGAACTCCACCTTCTGATTCTCGTCGAGGCTGCGGAAGCCGCTCGCCGAGATCGCGGAGAAGTGGGCGAAGACGTCGGCGCCGCCGTCGTCCGGGCTGATGAAGCCGAAGCCCTTGTCGGCGTTGAACCACTTCACGGTACCTGTAGTCATGTCTGCTCCTCGCAGGCTGTCAGAGACCGCATTGTGCGGACCCTTACGCCGCTGCGTTGATCACCCGCGTCGAAACGACACGAAAAACGAAAAACGCCTCGATGGGTTTCAGATACCCCATGAGGCGCCGGATAACGTCTACGGAAATCAAAACTGCAACTCGGTTACCGTAGCACATGATCCTTCGCCGATGCCATGGCAGTGCGTGGGCCGGGCCACTCATCTGCTTGCCCACCCCGGTCGGACGGCACGTTGACCGGGTTCACGATCGGCTGGCCGAAGGTCGCCTCACCTCACCCCGACCAATTCGTGCACCACCTGTACGAAGTCCTTGAGCCCGTGGCCCACCAGATCCGCCGAACGGGCTGCCGCGGCGACCGCGTGACGCAGCACGGTCACCCGCGGCTGGGTACACGACCTCGCATTGTGGACAGGCGAATGGGCCAACCATCGGGCCACGGCCACCAGTCAACCCATGAGCCATAACCCGGGGGCACCCTCTCGCCACGCGGCACCGGCAGCCGTCGGCCCTACTCCTCAACCAGCCAGCAGGCCCGCTCGGCACCGCACATCAGCTCACTCAGCCGGGCCGCCCGAATCGAGGACCAGCGCCGCTGCTCCCAATGTAAGCCGCACATACAGCAAAGCCCGTTACCGATGACTCCGGCAACGGGCTTCTGACCTGCACAAACTGAGAGTGGGCGATGCTGGTATCGAACCAGCGACCTCTTCGGTGTGAACGAAGCGCTCTCCCACTGAGCTAATCGCCCTCAGCGCCACTGACTCTACCCGATCGTGGATCCCGACCGGAAATCCGGGGTCAGTGCGTCGCGAGGTACTGCATCGCCTTGGCGACCAGGTCGATGCCGAGGCTGAACTTGAGCGACAGCCAGACCACGGTGGCCACGAAGACCAGGCCGACGGATCCGAGGACGATTCGCACCGGCAGCGACTGTCGCGTCACCCACTGCGTCCAGCCGTAGACGTGTCGGCGGGTGAAGCCGAGCAGCCGGCGCGCCCAGTGGTATTCGACAGCCCAGATGCCCAACCCGGCGATCACCAGCAGCCAGCCGGGACCGGGCAGCGGGATGAGAGCGATGCCGACGGTCACCACGATCGCGCCGGCGATCGCGATGAAGATCTTGAGGGCGATCCGGCCGGTGGGGTTGGCCCGGATGAGGTCGAGGGTCAGCGAGATGCGCTCCCGCCAGCCGGGGCGGCGCGGCGGGTCCCCGACGACGAGGACGCCGCTGGGACGATCGGCGTCGGGAGTTGGCCGATCGGCGCGTTCGGGCTGCTCCATCGGTTTTCCGTACCCCCGCTTTTCGGCTGCTCGGACCGCGACCTTCGGTGGGCCGGACGCCGCGGGCCGATCCACTGAGGATTTCTTCGCCACCATTTCACCCCCCAGTGTCGCTCAGGCCCGTCACTGCAACGGCCGACTGGACGTTACCGGAGTAAGTCGACGACTGAACCACCCGATGCCGGGCGGGATCACGCACTGGGCAGAACCGGAAATCCTACATGAATGTTCACATTCACGCGGCCTTTCCGTCCCCCTTCCCACCACTGGGTGAAGTCAGCGTATGGCGGAGCGTAGCCAGGAGTAGCACCTGAGTATGGGAAAAGCGGGACACGCGCGTTCCGCAGCGGTGCCGGGGGGAGAACGTCCATGAGTGTCATCCGACCGACGACCGTAGAGGTCGAGACGTCGCTAAGGCTCGTCGCACCTGACGCCACCGCCTTGCCGGTGCGTGCCAGTCTGCGTTACGACCCTGCTGACCCGTATGCGGTCCATGTCCTGTTCCATGCCGAATCTGCCGGCGGCGAGGCGGTGAGCTGGTCCTTCGCCCGCGAACTGCTGGTCACCGGCCTGGACGAGCCAGCCGGCATCGGTGATGTGCGGGTCTGGCCCTGGGCCACACCGCGCGGCGACTTCGTCGCGCTGGCCCTCTCGTCACCGGACGGCAACGCCCTCTTCGAGGTGCCGCGCAGCGTTCTGGTGCGTTTCCTTCGACGGACGTACGTCGTCGTCCCGCGCGGCCGTGAAGCCGAGCACCTGGACGTCGACACGGCGGTGAACCGGCTGCTCGCCGGTCGCTGAGCACCGCCCGAACGGGCAACACCGGCCATACCGGGGCCGCGCGGATCTGCCGAGTCCGCGCGGCCCCGGCACACCCGGGGGTACGCGGGCAGCCCGACCCGGGATGGTCGGTGCTCAGCCGTGCGTGGTGATGCCGCCGTCGACGGGGATGACCGCCCCGGTGAGGTAGGCACCCGCCCGCGAGGAGAGGTAGATGGCGGTGCCGGCCATGTCCTCCGGGCGCCCGATGCGCCCCAGCGGCACCTGCTGCTCGATGGCGGCCCGACTGTCCGGGTCGTCCAGTGCGAAGGCCATCATCTTGCTCTCGAACGGGCCGGGCGCGATCGCGTTGACGGTGATCTGTTCGGCGGCGAGTTGGTGGGCCAGGCTGCGGGTGAGCATGTGCACGGCCGCCTTGGTGGCCGAGTACGCGTACACCTCCATCCACGGCACCCGGATGCCGTCGATCGACCCGATGTTGATCACGCGAGCCGGGTCGTCCGCGCTGGCGGCGGCGCGCAGCGCCGGCAGCAGCGCGGTGGTGAGCCGGAAGACGGCCTTGACGTTGACGGCCCAGAGCTTGTCGAACGCGGCATCCGGGTAGGTTTCCAGCGGTGCGCCCCAGGTCGCGCCGGCGTTGTTGACAAGCACGTCGAGGCGGTCGACGCGCTCGCGTACGGCGGCGGCCAGCGCCTCGGCGCCGGCATCGTCGCCCAGGTCGGCGGGGATGGCCTCGCACCGGCCCTCGGCGGAGAGTTCCTTGGCGACCGCCTCGCAGACGTCGGCCTTCCGAGACGAGATGAGCACGTGTGCGCCGGCCCGCACGAAGCCCTGGGCGATCATCAGACCGATCCCCCGGGAACCACCGGTGACCAGGACCGTCTTACCTTCGACCGAGAACAGCTCCGTCATGCCCATCCCATCGCGAGTCGGCGGGGGCCGCCGACCGGTCGGACGGACGGCGAGGCGCCGGGCGGACCACGGACCGGACGGCGCTACCGCCGGGTAACGTAGCCCGACCGCCGGGATCGCGACAAGCCCCGGAGGCGGCGCCGGTTCCGCGACAGACGTCGATTGGGATGCGATGACCTGCGGTTCGGGCTACCGTCGCAGGCGATGGTCTCCACCGGTCCCTCCCCCGCGCCACCGATCAACTCGGCTTCACCGGCACCCGACGAGATCGCCACGTTCGCGCTTGCCGATCTTGCCGGCGACCCCGGCTGGCGTCGGCCGGTGATCGTCGAGCAGGAGCTGCTGATCCTCACCACCCGTGGGCACGGCGACGCGGAACTCGACTTCCACCTGCTGCCGTGCCGGCCCGGCACGCTGCTGCGGGTCCGCGCCGGTCAGGCGCTGCGCTGCGCCGGCCCGCAGTTCGACGCCACGGTCGTGTCCTGGGACCCTGAGGCGCTGCGCGGTTTCGACGTCGACCTGGCCGCGCCCGTCACCTGGCGGCAACTGGCCGGCGAGGACGAGGACGCGGTGATCACCGAGGTGAGCCAGTTGGCGGTGGACTGCCAGCGGCACCCCGACGGCCGCACCGCCCGCGCGCTGCTCCGCCACCAACTGGCCGTGTTGCTGCTGCGGCTCACCCTGGACGGCGACGACCGCTCGGCCTCCCGGCCCGAGGACGAGACGTTCCACCGGTTCTGCCAGGAGGTGGAGCACGGCTACCGGCGCACCCGACGGGTGGAGGATTATGCCGCCGCGCTGCGTTGCTCGGTGCGTACCCTGACCCGGGCGTGCCTGGCCGTCACCGGCCGCAGCGCCAAGCAGGTCATCGACGAGCGGGTCGCGTTGCAGGCCGGCCGGCAGCTCGCCGCGACCGACCAGCCGATCGCCCAGATCGGCCGGCAGCTCGGCTTCTCCGAGCCAACGAACTTCGGCCGCTTCTTCACCCGCGAGGTAGGGGTCAGCCCCGGCGCGTTCCGGGCCGCCCGCGACCAGCCGGTGACCGGCCGGGTGGTCCGGCCTCGACCGCCAGTCGATTCGACGGGTGCCGACGGTGGCAGGTTGCGCCCCGGCGCGTTCGGCGAACGGGCCAACGGCGGCCACGTCGGGCGGTCCGGGTTGCCCACCGGACCGGCCCGCGGCACCGGCCGGGCATGATGACAGGGTGCAGATCTCCGCGCGCGGCGACTACGCGGTACGGGCGGCACTGAGCCTCGCCACCGCGTACCCCTCGCTGCTGTCCACCCAGGCCATCGCCGGGGAGCAGGACATGCCCCGCAAGTTCCTGGAGGCGGTCCTGGCGGATCTGCGCCGGGCCGGCATCGTCCGCGCCCAGCGCGGCGCCGAGGGTGGTTACACCCTGGCCCGTCCGCCGCGCGAGGTGACCGTCGGCGCGGTGCTGCGGGCGGTGGACGGCCCACTGGCCGGGGTGCGCGGCCTGCGCCCCGAGGAGACCCGGTACGAGGGCGCCGCGGAGAACCTGCCCGGCCTGTGGGTGGCGGTGCGGGCGGCGGTGCGGCGCGTGGTCGACGAGGTGAGCCTCGCCGAGATCGTCAGCGGTCGGCTGCCCGCCCACGTCCGCAAGCTCACCGCGCTGCCCGACGCGTGGGAGCCGCGCTGATCCACCTCGCGCGTCAGAGTGTCCGGACCACGTCCTCGGTGCTCAACCGGGGCAGCCGCTCCGCCCAGGAACCCGGGCCGGGACGGCCCACGTTCATGACCAGCAGCGCCTCGTGCCGCCCGTCGGGAAAGAACTCCCGGGTCACGCCCGCCGCGTCGAACCCGGCCATCGGGCCGGCGGCGAGCCCCGCCGCGCGGACGCCCACCAGCAGGTAGCCGATCTGCAGGGTCGCACTGAACCGGGCCTGTTCGACTCGCGTCGCCCGATCGGTGAGCCAGTCGCGGGCCTGCGGGCGGTGCGGGTACAGCTCGGGCAGCCGCTCGTGGAAGTCCACGTCGGCGGCGAGCACCGCCACCAGCGGCGCGCTTGCGGTCTTCGCCCGGTTGTTCGACGAGAGGTACGGCAGCAGTCGTGCCCGGGACGCCGCGCTGCGCAACAGCAGCACCCGTAGCGGCTGGCCGTTGTACGCGGTGGGCCCGTACCGGATCAGGTCGTGGATCGCCGCGACCTCGGCGTCGGTGACCGGCTCGTCGGTGAACGTGTTGGCCGTGCGGGCCGCCCGGAACAGCAGGTCCTGGGCGGCCCGGTCCAACGCGAGCAGGTCCGGTGTGGTCGCTGCCGTCACCGGGGCACCGGTGCGCCAGCTGTGGTGTAGCCGCCCCGGTGGTGCACCAGCGGCGCGCCGTCGCCGCCGTCGCCGAGCGCCAGGGGCTCGGCGATGACAAGCGTGTGGTCGCCGGCGGGCACCCGGTGCACCACCCGGCAGAACAGCCGGGCCAGCACGCCGGTCAGCAGCGGCACCCCGAACGGCCCGGGCGTCCAGTCCGGGTACGCGGCGAACCTGTCGATGCCGCTGGTGGCGAAGATCGTGGCGGCGTCCCGCTGCCCCGCGGTCAGCAGGTGCACCGCTACGTGCTCGGCACGAGCCAGCACCGGCCAGCTCGACGACGCCGTCCCGAGGCAGAACGAGACGAGCGGTGGGTCCAGCGACACCGACGTGAACGAGGTGGCGGTGAAACCCGCCCGGATCGGCGCGCCGATCCCACCCAGGCAGGCGGGGTCGGTGGCGCGGGCGACCGCGGTGACCACTGTGACGCTTGTGGCCTGTCGGCGCAGCAGGGCACGGAACAGGTCCGAACTCACCGGCCGCAGTTCGGCCGCGTCCGCCGCGGGACGCTCCACGGTGGTCACCGTGACACCAGGGCCGGCGACTGGTGAATCGGTCGGAGCGGGCCGGAGCAGCGGGCCACGGCGGTGATCGGGGCGGTGGCGAAACGGGGTGGGGACATGCGGAGTCTCCTGATCTGTCCACGGTGGGAGCGGGGACGCTCGGAGGGGCGGGAGGCACGCTGCTCCGCGTTGAGCGGGCCGGCGGTGTGAGCGCGGCGCTGGAACCGAGCCGGACGGACCGGCCAGCTCAACAGAGCGCGCTCGCGTGCCGGACCAGGTCGACGTGCACACGAGCGGTGAGGTGAAGCTCAACCCGCTGCGACATGACCTCATGTTGCCGGGGCGGGATCGACCGGTCAACGGTCTTCCAGAAGGTGAGAATTGCACAACTGCCGATGCGACAAAGCGCTCCTAGCAGTGTCTATCGTGGCGCAACACCTATCTGTTGAGTAGAGATTCGGGATGCGTGGCCGGCACTGTCCAGGGCGGACGGCGAGAGGGTTTCAAAAGTTGCCGGTTCGGGCATGTTCGATCTCGACACGGCAGGGAACGGTGACGAGGGGAGTCCTCCGATGGGCCTCATGTTTCGCAAGCGCAAGAAGTACGGTCCGATCATCCTGAACTTCACCGAGAACGGTTTCTCCTCCTGGAGCATCAAGATCGGGCGCTGGTCCTGGAACTCCAAGGCTCGGGCGCACCGGGTCGACCTGCCGGGTCCGCTGTCCTGGAAGCAGGACAAGTCCCGGTCGTAGCCTCCCGGGAGTCGAGCGGGGTGCCGGTGATTCACCGGCACCCCGCTCGGCGTCTGCGGGCTCTCAGCGCGGCGCTCGGCGCTCGGCGCTCGGAATGATCAGCGCGTCGGCGTGATGACCTCGTCGCCGGCCAGCTTGCCGGCCTCGCGGTCGCGTCGCACGTCGCCCGCGTCGAGCAGGTCGGCGAGCGCCCGGTTGGCGTCGGCGGCACGGTAGACGGTCGCGGTGAGGGTGTGCCGACGCAGCTCGGTGACCGGCCGGGGCCCTCCCCGACGCAGTTCCGCAAGCAGCTCGCGGGCCAGCGGTTCGAGGTCGGGATCGCCGGCCACGTCGACCGTCGCGCCGGTCGCGTCGCGGTAGCGCACGCCGAGGTCCGCGCCGACCGACCAGAGCGCGTCGCGGACCGCCTCCAGACTCCGGTCCGAACGACTGCCGAACGCGATCACGCCGGCAGCCTCGTCGTCCGCCAGCACCGGTGCCAGCTCGGCGACCAGGGGAAAGCCGACCGCGACGAGCGCGTCCCGGGCACTGCTGCCCGCGTGCAGCAGCACCTCCCCGGTGCGGCCGTTGGCGGCCGCGGTGAGCAGCTCCCGGCTCACCGCGCCGGGCACGTCCACGAAGGAGAACAGCGGCGAGCCGGCCGCGCCGGCCGCCTTGGCGGCGACCGGCAGTCGGTCCGGCGCGCCGGGCAGCAGGTGCACGGTGACCTCGGCGGGCAGGTGCGCCTCGACCGGGCCGAGGCGGGCCGGGAGGTCGGGCGCGCCGTCGGCCAGCACCAGCACTGTGACCTGCCGGCCGCGCATCTGGTCGGCGTGCGCGGCGACGAGTTGCAGCGCGGCCACCGCGCCGCCCGCGTCGGTGCCGGCGAGCGCCACGGTGGCCCGCCGCGAACGGTGCAGGGCGGTGGGCAGCCAGGTGGTCAGCTGGCGGACCAGCAGCGCGCGGAGGAACTCGGTGGTCCGGTCGGTCGGCATCGGTCCGTTCTACCGTACGACCTGCTCAGGCCGGCACGGAGATCCCCACTCCGCCCCGCGTCTGCCCGCCGTAGCGCCGCCGCTCGGCGTCCAGGTCGAGCCGACCGATCTGCTTGCGGGCGGTAAGCGCGGCGTCGTCGAGCAGGTCGGCGGGGACCAGCCAGACGATCTCGAACTCCAGACCGTCCGGGTCCTGCCCGTAGAGGCTCTTGGTGGTGCCGTGGTCGGAGGTGCCGACCAGAGCCCCGGCGGCGGCGAGCCGCTCGGCGGTGACGGCCAGTTCGTCGAGGGTGTCCACCTCCCAGGCGAGGTGGTAGAGGCCGACGGTGGTCCGGCCGGCGGTCGACCGCCCAGCGCCGGCGCCGATCTCGAACAGGCCGAGGTCGTGGTCGTTCGTGGAGTCGGGGGCCTGGAGGAAGGTGGCGCCCCGGAAGCCGTCCGGGGTCATCGCCACCGCGCGGAAGCCCAGCACGTCCCGGTAGAACGCGACGCTGCGGGCGAGGTCAGTGACGTAGAGGACCGCGTGGTTGAGCCGGTGGATACCCATGACCCGAGGCTAGCGCAGTTTCGTTGAACGTTCAACTAAATGGGTTATGATGGCGGTCATGACCCGCTGGTTGGACTCCGACGAACAACGCACGTGGCGCGCGTACCTCACCGCCTCCCGGGCGCTGATGGACACGCTCGACCGCGAGCTGCAACGCGATGCGGGCATGCCGCACGCGTACTACGAGATCCTGGTCCGGCTCTCCGAGTCCCCCGGTCGCCGCCTGCGGATGAGCGACCTGGCCGAGGCCGCGGGGTCGTCACGCAGCCGGCTCTCGCACGCGGTCGCCCGGCTGGAGGCGGCCGGATGGGTGCGCCGCGAGGACTGCCCCACCGACCGGCGCGGACAGGTCGCGCTGCTCACCGACGAGGGTTTCGCCACCCTCGCGGCCGCCGCGCCCGGCCACGTCGAGGGGGTACGCCGGCACCTGTTCGACGCGTTGAGCCCCGCCCAGGTCGACCAGTTGCGCCGAATCAGCGAAACCCTGACCGACCACCTGAGGAGATCCTGACCAATCGACACCGGCGCGGGTCTTGTACTTACCGTCGTCAAATGAGCACGATGGGGCGTGTCTTCCGGCTTCGGTGAACTGACTGACCAGGCGCACCACCTCGTGTCGGCCGGCGACCTGGCCGGCGCGCAGCAACTGCTCGCCGACGCGCTCACCGACGCCGACCCCCGCCCGGCCAACGCCACCGCAGAACTGGCCGAGGCGGCCAGCCTCCAGGCGCGGGTGCTGGTCGCCCTCGGTGAGCCGCACTCGGCCCGCGGATGGGCCGCCTTCGCGTACGCGGCCACCACCCGACTGCACGGCCGTTCCGACCCGCGCACGGTGGCCGCCGCGGCGACCCTGGCCGCGGTGCTGCACCGGGTCGGCAGCCACTCCCGGGCCGCTCGGCTCTACCAGGAAGTCATCATCGAGCTGACCGCGCAGGACGGCCCGGAGTCGCTGCGGGTGCTCGCCGCCCACGCCGACCTGGCCACCGTCGAGTACGCCCGCGGCCAGTGCACCGTCGCCCGGGACCGGCTCCAGGACGCCTGGGAGCTGCACCGTGAGATCTACGGCGACGGGCACCCCAGCGGCATCAAGATGCTGGCGCGGCTCGGGGCGATGCAGCGTGACTGCGGGCAGTTCACCGAGGCACACGACAACCTGGCGCTGGCCCGCGAGCTGTGCCGGCAGCACCTGCCCGCCGACGATCCGCTGGCCGCGCAGGTGGCGGCCCTGGCCCGGGCGGCGGCCAACCCCGACCACGCCTGCGCCGACGACCCGCCCACGGCCCGGGACACGCCTGTGGTGCCGGCCGCCCGCGTCCCACCGCACGACGACGAGCCGACCGAGGCCGGCCACCAGTCGCCCACCCCTGCCGCACACCACGCCGGGCCGGCGGCCGGCGGCCCGGTTCCGAATCCCCGGACCCCGGCCGACGAACCGGTCGGGTCGACGGGCACCAGGTGGCCACCCGAGACGGAAGAGGAGCCTCCGTCCCACCACACCGACACGCCGGTGCCGCCGTCGGTGATCGGGTTGGCGGGCGGCGCCGAGGAGCAACCCGGGGTGTACCGGCTGCGCCGCCCCGCCACGCCGCCCGACCCGTACCCGCCGTCCGACCCGTACTCGCCGTCCGAGCCGTACCCGGCGTCCGACCCGTACTCGGCGTCCGACCCGTACCGGCCGCCCGACCCGTACGCGCCGGTTGAGCCCTACACGCCGTCCCGCCTGCTGCCGGTCCCCGTGCACCGGGCACCGGCGGCTCGGCGCAACCGGCTGGTGCCGGTGCTGCTGGCCGGCGTGGTCGTGGTGCTGCTCGGCGCGGCCGCGGTGATCGCCGGGGTGGCCCGGGTCGACGGCGACGACGAGCCGACCCCGCCGCCAGCCAGCGGCTCCCCCACCGCCAGCCCGCCGGCCGCCACCGCGCCCAGCCCGGGCAGTACCGCGCCCACGCCGGCTGGCACCGGGGCGCCGCCCGGCGGCCCACCCGGCGCGGTGACCCTGCGCGACACCCGGGACAGCATCGCGCTGAACTGGACCTACCCGGCCGGCAGTGAGGGCCCCGTGGTGATCGCGGGTGGTCGTACCGGTCAGGACCGCAACGTCTTCGCGACCCTGCCGGCCGGCACCACCAGCTACGTCATCTACGCGCTCAACCGCACGAACGACTACTGCTTCACCGTTGCCGTCGTCTGGTCCACCGACACGGTCGCCAGCTCCGAGCAGGTCTGCACCCGCCGCCGCTGAGCCGACAGACGGCTACCGGCCGAGGACGGCACCTCGCACGCCGCCAGCCTGACCTAATCCCCGGCCGGCGCGGCCGGCAGCAGCAGGCACACCCGGAGCCCGTGCCGCTCCGGCGCGTCGGTCAGGGTGATGCTGCCGCCGGCGCGCCGCACCAGTTCCCGGACGATGGCCAGCCCCAGGCCGGCGCCGCCGTCGTCGCGGGCCCGGCCGTCGTCCAGCCGGGTGAACCTGCCGAACACCCGCTCCCGGTCGGCCGCCGGGATCCCCGGGCCGTCGTCGGTCACCGTCACCAGGTGGTACGTCCCGACGCCAGGCCCGACCGTCCGCCGCGGCGCCGACGTCGCCTCTGCGGCGAGCACCACACTGCCGAACGCGTGCCGTACCGCGTTGTCGACCAGGTTGGACAGCACGCGTCGCAGCTCGTCGGCGTTGCCAGTCGTCCAGAGCGGGCCGGGCGGCATCGCCACCCGCACCGGCGGTGCCGGGTAGCGCGCGGCAACCTCGGTCAGCAGCGCGCCCAGCTCCACGGGGCCGGTCCCCCGGGCCGGTGGAGCCTCGTCCAGGCGAGCCAGCAGCAGGAGGTCGTCGACCAGTCGGCTCAGCCGGTCGGTGTCGGCCAGCAGGTTGGCGGTCACCGCCGTCCAGTCCGTCCGGTCCGCGAGGCGTTGGGCCACCTCCAGCTCGGTCCGGATGTTGGTCAAGGGGCTGCGCAGCTCGTGTGCGGCGTCGGAGACGAACGCCCGTTGGCGTACCCGGCCGGATTCCAGCCGGTCCAGCATGCCGTTGAGGGTGACCGCCAACCGGTGGATCTCGTCGGCCGAGGCGGGCACCGGCAGCCGGCCGGTGCCGGCCGGCTGCCGGGTGATCTCCTCGGCGCCCCGACGTAACGCCTCGACCGGCCGCAGCGTCGCGCCCACCACCCGCCACGCCACCCCGGCCAGCACGGTCACCAGCAGGGGGAAGGCCACCAGCAGGATGACCCGGACCACGTGGGTGCTCTGCCGCACGTCGGCCATCGACCGGGCCACCAGCACGGTGAGCGGGTCGTTCGCCGTGCCGGCGGGCACGGTGACGACCTGGACCGGGCCGGCGAGTCCGACCCGCTCCGCCGGCACGTCCAGCCGCTGCCGACGATCGTGCCGCAGCCGCTCCGGGCGGACCATCGGGACGAGCCGGTCGGCGTCGATCGAGGCAGCCCGGATCCGCCCCTGCCCGTCGACGACCTGGACGCGGACCTGCCCGCCGGCCACCGGCAACGGGTCCGGCAGCACGTCCTCGGCGGCGAGGAGGGCGACCGCGTCGGCGGTCCGGAAGGCCTCGGTGTCGACGTTTCGCTGGAGCACGAAGCGGAGCGCGCCGAGCAGCACCACCCCACCCAGGGCCAGCCCGATGGTGAGGCCGAACACTCCGAGCGCCATGAGCCGCCCCCGCAGCCCCAGCACCGGCAGCCAGCCGTTTAACGCGCGACCGGCCGGCACCGGGCCGCCGGTGGTCACGTCGCCAGCCGGTAACCGGCGCCCCGGACCGTCTCCAGCCGGTCCCGGCCGAGCTTGCGGCGCAGGTATCCGACGTACACCTCGACGATGTTCGGCGCGGTCTCCACGCTCGCGTTCCAGACGTGGTCCAACAGCTCGATCTTGGAGATCACCTGGCCGGGCCGGCGCATCAGATAGCTCAGCAGCGCGAACTCCCGTGCGGTGAGCGTCACCTCGGCGTCGGCCCGGGTCACCCGCCGGCGGGCCGGGTCCAGTCGCAGGTCACCGACCGCCAGCACCGCCGGGCGTTCCGGCGCGCCCCGGCGCAGCAGCGCCCGCAGCCGGGCCAGCAACACCACGTACGAGAAGGGTTTGGTCAGGTAGTCGTCCGCGCCACAGTCGAGGCCGTCAGCCTGGTCGTACTCGCCGTCCTTGGCGGAGAGCATCAGCACCGGCAACCAGTGCTGCTCCGCTCGCAGTGTGCGGACCAGCTCGTAGCCGGAGAGGCCGGGCAGCATCACGTCGAGGATCATCGCGTCGTACCCGCCGTGCCGGGCCGCGTCCAGGCCGGCCGGACCGGTCCGGGCCACGTCGACCACGAATCCCTCGGCCTGCAGGCCGCGTTGTAGGGCAGCCGCCAACCGGGCCTCGTCCTCCACCACCAACAACCGCACAGCTCAAGGGTGCCACCCGGGTCAACCGGTGACGGCTCGGCGTCCTCAGCACGTTCTCAGGGCCGAGGGGGGAGGATGGCGGTAGGAGGTGCCACCATGTCCGTCCTGAGAAGCCGTCCCGTCCTTCGTTGGCTGGTCCCGGCGACCGCCGCCGTCGCCGTCATCGGCGGCGGCGCGGCCATCGGTACGTTCGCCGCCGAGGCCGAACCGAGCCTGCCGCCGCGTACCGCCGCCCAGCTCCTGGTCGACCTGCAGACCTCCCGACTGGAGGGGGTCTCCGGGACCGTCGTGCAGCGTGCCGACCTCGGCCTGCCGCCGCTCGTCGGGCTGGTCCCCGGCAACGACCTGACCACCATGTTGACCGGCACGCACACCCTGCGGGTCTGGTATTCCGGCCCGGAACGGCAGCGGGTCGCGCTGCTGGACACCCTCGGCGAGCAGGACGTGATCCGCGACGGCCGGGACGTGTGGACCTGGGACAGTCGGACCAACACCGCCCGCCACCGCACTCTGGGCGACACCGAGACCGGACGGCCGGCGCCCGAGGCGCGGCCGAGCCTGCCGGCCACTCCGCAGCAGGCCGCCGACCTGGCGTTGGCCGCGATCGACCCGAGCACCGAGGTGAGCGTCGGCCGCTCGGCGACCGTCGCCGGCCAGGACGCGTACGAACTGGTGCTCCAGCCGCGCGACCAGGGCTCCCTGGTGCACCAGCTACGGATCGCCATCGACGCCAAGCAGCACGTGCCGCTGCGCTTCGAGGTGCTCGCGAAGGGCAGTGACCAGCCGGCGTTCGAGATGGCCTTCACCCAGATCGACTACCGCCGGCCGGAAGCGGACCAGTTCACCTTCAACCCACCGCCCGGCGTGACAGTCACCGAGGAGAAGGCCGAGCGACCGGCCGCGGGCAAGCCCGGTCACGTCGAGCCGACCGGTGATCCGCAGGTGCGCGCCGTGGGCACCGGCTGGACGACAGTGCTCGTCGCCCGCCTCGACGGGGCCGTCGGCGGTAAGCCGGCCGACGCGAAGCCGGCCGTGCCGCCGGCCGGCGCCGCACCCGACATGGACCTGTCGAAACTGCTCGGCGGGCTCGCGGCGGTCAAGGGCGACTGGGGTAGCGGTCGTCTGCTCACTGGCAAGCTGTTCAGTGTGCTGCTCACCGACGACGGCCGAGTGCTCGCCGGCGCTGTCACTCCCGAGCGGCTCTACCAGGTCGCTCGCGGCTGATCCTGCGGTGTCCGCGCCGGGTCGACCTCGCGGTTGGCCCGGCGCGTCATCGTGTCCGACCCTGTCGTACGCGGGCGGCAGCCACCGGTGTCGTCGCGGGCCGAGTCAGCGGCCGGTCGCGCCGGGGGTGCTGGGTCAGCGGGCGCCGAGGGCGGTGAGGTACGCGTCGGCGAGGACCGCGTGACCGGGCAGGTACGGGTGCACGCGGTCGTCGGCCCAGCGGCTCGACGGGCTGACCGCGAGCACCCGGTCGAACGCCGCCTGGTTGGGCACGTGCACCGCGTCGAACTCGGCGGCCAGCCCCGCCACCACCGCCGCGTACCGGTCGGTGTCGGCGCGTTGCGGGACGCTGCGGTCCGCCTCGATGAGGAACGGGTCGCCGAGGATCAGCCGGCAGCCCGTGCTGGCGACCGCCCGGCGCAGCAGGTCGCGAAGGGTGCGCTCGTACTCCTCGATGCCGACGGCCTCCTCCGGCCGGTCGCCGTAGTGCCGCCAGATGTCGTTGATGCCGATCAGCACCGCCAGCCAGTCGGGGCGCTCGGCGATGGCGTCGCCGTCCCACCGCGCGGCCAGGTCCCGCACCGTGTCGCCGCCCACACCCCGGTTGACCCAGGTCAGCTCCAACTCGGGGTGCCGCGCCTCGACGAGCGCGCGGACGAGGCTGACGTAACCGGAGCCGTAGGGCGCTGCGACGTCGCGTCGACCACAATCGGTGATGCTGTCGCCGATGAAGACCACCCGTTGCCCGGCCCGCAGGATCATCCGACGCCACCTCGCGATCACCGGCACCGACCCGCCGGGCTTGGTGAGAACCGGCGGAAGGCGCTATCTTCAACAGTTCGAGGACACAAAAAAGAACGGCTAAAAGCCGTTCCTGCAAGCGATTCTAATCTTTAGGGAGACGGCTTGTCAAGGCACTCCGGCGGTTCCGGCGAATTGCCGCTCGACGACGAGATCGGTCGCGAGCAGGAGTACGTCTCGATGCTCTACGACCGGCTGGACGCGCTGCGTGACCAGGCCGCCCACCGGCTCACCGCCGAGCTGCGCAACACCGGCGGCACCCTCCAGGACCGTTCGCAGCGTGACAGCTCGGTAGCGATGTACGCCGATCAGGTCGAGCAGTTCTCCGCCGTGGAGAACGGGCTCTGCTTTGGCCGTCTCGACGGTGACGACGACTCCCGCCGCTACATCGGCAGGATCGGCATCTTCGACACCACAGGTGACTACGACCCGCTGCTGATGGACTGGCGGGCCCCCGCCGCCCGCGCCTTCTATCTCGCCACCGCCGCCAACCCGCAGGGCGTACGCCGCCGCCGGCACCTGCGTACCCGCCAGCGCAAGGTGACCGGGCTCAACGACGAGGTGCTCGACATCGACGCCGCCGCCCCCGGCGGCCACGAGGAGCTGACCGGTGAGGCGTCACTGCTCGCGGCGCTCAACGCGGGCCGGACCGGCCGGATGCGCGACATCGTCGAGACCATCCAGGCCGAACAGGACGAGGTCATCCGCGCCGAACTGCCGGGCGTCATGGTGGTCCAGGGCGGCCCCGGCACCGGCAAGACCGCCGTCGCGCTGCACCGGGCGGCGTACCTGCTCTACACGCACCGCCGCGAACTCTCCAGCCGGGGCGTGCTGCTGGTCGGCCCGAACGCGACCTTCCTGCGCTACATCTCCCAGGTGCTGCCGACGCTTGCCGAGACCGGCGTGCTGCTGCGTACCCAGGGTGATCTTTTTCCCGGGGTGAGCGCCCAACGGAGCGAACCGGCCGAGACGGCGGCGCTCAAGGGCCGGGCGGTGCTGGCCGAGGTCCTGGCGCTGGCCGTGCGGGACCGGCAGTGGGTGCCGGACGAGCCGCTGGAGATCGAGGTCGAACGGGAGGCGCTGAGCCTCGACCCGGAGACCGTGCGCACCGCCCGGGACCGGGTCCGCCGCGTCGACCGGCCGCACAACCTGGCCCGCACGCTGTTCGCGACGGAGATCGTGCACGCGCTCGCCGACCAGGTGGCCGAACGGATCGGCGCCGACCCGCTGGGCGGGGACAACCTGCTCGACGAGGCCGACCGGGCCGAGATCCGCCGCGAGCTGCGCGAGGAACCGGAGGTCCAGGCCGCCCTCGACCGGCTGTGGCCGGTGCTCACCCCGCAACGCCTGCTCGCCGACCTGTACGCCGACCCGGACCGGATCGCCGCCGCCGCGCCGATGCTCACCGACGACGAGCGGGCGCTGCTGCACCGCGAGCCGGGTGGCTGGACGCCTGCCGACGTGCCGCTGCTGGACGAGGCCGCCGAGCTGCTCGGCGAGGACGAGCGGGCCGCCGCCGCCCGCCGGGACCGCATCCGGATGATGGAACGGGAGTACGCCGAGGGCGTGCTGGAGATCGCCAGGGGTTCCCGCTCGATCGACGTCGAGGACGAGGCCGAGGGCGGTGAGATCCTCGGCGTGACCGACCTGATCGACGCGGACCGGCTGCTGGAACGGCAGGAGGAAGCCGACCGGCTGACCACCGCGCAGCGGGCCGCCGCCGACCGCACCTGGGCGTTCGGCCACGTGATCGTGGACGAGGCGCAGGAACTCTCGCCGATGGCGTGGCGGCTGCTGATGCGCCGCTGCCCGAGCCGGTCGATGACCATCGTCGGGGACGTCGCGCAGACCGGCGCGCTCAGCGGCACGCCCTCCTGGGCCGACGCCCTCGCCCCGTACGTGGCGCGGCGGTGGCGGCTTACCGAGTTGACTGTCAGCTACCGCACCCCGGCCGAGATCATGGCGGTCGCCGCCGACGTCCTCGCGGAGATCGACCCGGCGCTGCGTCCACCGCGCTCGGTGCGGGAGAGCGGCGTACCCCCGTGGGACCGGACGGTGCCCGACGAGCGGTTGGCGGCGGAACTCGTCGCGGAGGCCACCCGGGAGGCGACCGCGTTGACCGAGGGTCGGCTCGGCGTGCTCGTGCCGGCCGGCCGGGTGGGCGAGTTGGGCTCCGCGGTGACGGCCGCGCTGCCGGAGGCCGCCGTGGGCGAGCATCCGGAGCTGGAGAGCCGGGTGGTGGTGTTGACAGTCGCGCAGGCCAAGGGGTTGGAGTTCGACTCGGTGCTTGTCGTCGACCCGGACCGGATGGTGGCCGAGTCCCCCCGCGGACGCAGCGACCTGTACGTAGCCCTGACCCGCGCCACCCAACGCCTGGGCATCCTCCGCCCCACCCCCACCCCCACCCCCACCCCCTGAGTCGATCATGAGGTTGGCGTGGACTGTGATCTCCGACAGCCCACGCCAACCTCATGATCACGCCACCAAGGGGGGCAGCGGGTGGGTGGGTTAGTCGTTGGATTTGTCCCTGATGGACTTGGCCGGTCCGGTCGCGGACGTGGACTGGTCGCTGGTGCCACCACTCATCGGCGTGCTCAGGCCGCCGGTGGTGGCGTCGCCGGTCGTGGTCGGGGCGACCTTGCCCGGGTGCCGCTCCGGCTGCCGGGCCACCCGGCGCACGCTCGCCGGACCGGCGGTGCCACCGGTGGTGGTCACCGCGCCCTGCCCACCGACCGGGCCGCCGTCGCGCAGCACCTGGGGATCGATCCGTTCGTGCGCCGGATCGAGCGGGTCGTCGCGCTGGATCTGACTCAGCACATCGGTGCGGGGCACCGTCACCTCTTCGACGGCACCCTTGCCGTACACGCCTCCGGCGATCCGATCCTCGGCCTGGCGGGCGGCGTCCTGCCGCATGTCGTCCTCACGCACGATCATCACCTCGCAGAAGCTGTGGAACTGACTGCGTGCCCGGCCACCCGCCACCCAAACCCAGGGTGGCCGGGAGGTCGTCCACGGTGGTTAACCGTCGCGCCGCCCACTGGCCGCCTGCCCGCCGCCCGAGATGTCCATGCTGTCCGGCGACCGGTGGGAGATGCCCACCGGCAGAGGGGATGACAGCGTGCGCACAGTACGCCGTACCGCCGTCGCGGCCCTGGTGGCCGCGACGGTGACGACCGGACTCGCGGTGCCCGCCCAGGCGAAACCGCGACCGGACCGGACATTCGACGTGCAGGCCCACCGCGGCGGCCTCGGGTTGCGGGTGGAGAACACCCTCGCGTCCTTCGGCAACGCCCTCCAGCTCGGGGTGACCACCCTCGAACTGGACGTGCAGATCACCGAGGACGGTCAGGCCGTCGTCACCCACGACCGGAAGATCAGTGGCGCCAAGTGCGTCGACACCGCCCCGGTGACGCCCGGCGACCCGGAGTTCCCGTACGTCGGGAAGTACGTGAACACGCTCACCGTGGCCCAGGTGCGCTCGCTCGACTGCGGCTCGAAGACGCTGCCGGACAAGCCCGGTCAGCTCGCCGTCCCGGGCGCCCGGATGCCGCTGCTGCGTGAGGTCTTCGCCCTGGTCAACCGTTACCGGGCCAAGGACGTGACGCTGAACGTCGAGACCAAGGTGGAGGCCGGCGCGCCGACCGAGACCGCGCCCCGCGACCAGTTCGTCCAGGTGACCGCGGCCGAGATCCGCGCCGCCGGGCTGCTCAAGCAGGTCACCATCCAGAGTTTCGACTGGGGCGCGCTGATGCGCATGCGCCAGGTCGAGCCGAAGCTGCCGCTTGTCGCCCTGACCAACTACGACTTCCTGCAGACCGGCCAGCCGGGCGCCTCGCCGTGGCTGGGCGGGTTGGACATCGACGACTTCGGCGGCGACCCGATCAAGGCGATCCGCAGCTTCGGCGCCAGCGCCTTCTCGCCGGTGCACGGCATGCCGCAGAACGGCACGGTCACCGACCCCGGCTACCAGCCGTACGTGACCAAGGACATGGTCGCCCGGGCGCACCGGTACGGGATCAAGGTGATCCCGTGGACGGTCGACGACGTGCCGACCATGTCCAAGCTGATCGACGACGGCGTGGACGGCATGATCACGGACTACCCGGACCGGCTGCGCGGCCTGCTGGCGCAGCGCGGCTACCGGCTGCCGAAGGCGTACGCGGCGCCGTTCGACATCCAGGCGCACCGCGGCGGTCGGGCCACCCGGCCGGAGAACACCCTGCCGGCCTTCTCCAACGCGTTGTCCAACCGGGCCATCTCGACCCTGGAACTGGACACCAACGTGACAGCGGACGGCAAGCTCGTGGTGCTGCACGACCGCACCGTCAACGGGTCGCACTGCGTCGACACCGCCCCGGTGCGCCCCGGCGACCCGAAGTTCCCGTACGTGGGCAAGCCGGTGCACGAGCTGACCCTGGCACAGCTCAAGACCGTCGACTGCGGCACGAAGACGCTGCCCGAACTGCCCGCGCAGGTGCCCGCGCCGGGTGCCCGGATCCCGACCCTGGACGAGGTCTTCGCCCTGGTGAAGGCGAGTGGCCGCAGCGACATCGGGATGAACATCGAGACGAAGATCAGCCCGATGGTGAACGACACCGAGCCGTACCGCAGCTTCACCCGCAAGCTCGTCGACGCCATCCAGCGCGCCGGCTTCACCAACCGGGCCACCATCCAGTCGTTCGACTGGCGGACCATCACGTACGCGCGGCAGCTCGACCGCCGCATCGGCACCGTCGCGCTGGTCTGGCAGTACGGCCCGACCGAGTGCGCGACCCTCGCCGACGAGTGCTCGCTGGAAGCGGTCTACGGCAACCCTGCGGTGCAGAGCCCGTGGACCGGCGGACTGGACTGGTGGAAGTACCAGGATCTCGGCAAGCTGACCCGGGCCGCCGGCGCGGGCACGGTGTCGGCCAACTGGCAGGTGCACGACCCGAAGCAGGGCACTGTCGCCTCGGCGGACTGGTACCTGCGGGAGAACCCGGCATACTTCCACGGGCCGGACGTACGGACTCTCCAGACGCGGGACGGACTGAAGGTGATCCCCTACACCGTCGATGACGCGACGGTGATGCAGCGGGTGATCGACCTCGGTGTCGACGGCCTCATCACCGACGACCCGGACCTGTTGGTGAGCGTGGCCATCCGCAACGGCCTGCGCTGACCGCCGACCCAACCGATCGCCGGCCGGATTTTTCCGGCCGGTGATCGGTGTTACCTGCTCCGGGGCCTCGGGTAGTCGGGGGGTGTCCCCGCCACGAAAGCGAACCGTGCCGTGGCCGAAACGCGGTAGCGGGGCGAGGGAATGCAGGTACGACTCATCGCATCCTGAGGAGGACCAGATGAGCACGCAGGCTGCTTCCACCCGGCCGATGAACCGGCCCATGAACGACCCGCAGAATCCCGCGTCGACGCGGGACATGCACACCCAGCAGATGCCGGTCATGCATGACGGGCGTCGCAACGACATGCAGGCACCCGGTACGGAGACCAAGCAGGCGTTCAAGACCACCGAGTTCTGGATCTACCTGATCGCGGTGGCCGCCGTACTGGGCGCGTCGCAGGTCGTTGGTCGGAACACCGCTGGGGTGGACATCTTCCGGGCTGACAACGCCTGGTTCCTGATCACCCTGCTGACGCTTGGCTACCTCGGTAGCCGCGGCCTGGCCAAGGCTGGCAGCAACTGGCGCAGCAGCGAGGAGCGCAAGGCCCGGCACTGACCGGTTCACAGTGCACGGTGGCCTCCGGGAGATCCTCCCGGAGGCCACCGTCGTCGTGTGTGGACTTGCTACTCGTCGCCGCCGAAGTCACCGAAGTCGCCGCCGAAGTCACCCTCGAACGCGTCCTCGATCATCTCACCGGCGATCATGCCGCCGGCGACGCCGAGCGCCGCCCCCGCCACCATGCCGCCCATCCCGTGCCCGCGGCCATGACCGTGACCGTGGCTCGGGCCGTACTGCGAACGCAGGCTGCCGTAGCGCGACGTGGTCTCCCGCAACCAGCCGTCGACGACCTGCGCCCAGTCCACCCGGTCGAGGTCGGTGTGCGACACCTGGTAGCGACCGAACGCGTCGTGCCCGGCGCTGAGGAAGCCGCCGCGCTTGTCGCACTCCAGGATCACCTCGACGCCGCGCTGGCTGGTCACGAAGGTCAGCTCGACCTCCCGGATCGTGCTCGCGTACTGCGGCGCGGCGAAGAACTCGATCTCCTGGTAGAACGGCAGCGTCTGCTGGACACCCCGGATGTGACCGCGCTCCAGGTCGGCGTGCTTGAACCGGAAGCCGAGCCGCTGGAACGCCTCCAGGATCCGCTCGTGCACCGGCAGCGGGTGCACGGCCACGTGGTCCAGGTCGCTCTTGTCGACCGCGCGGGCGATCGCCAACTCGGTGCGCAGGCCCATCGTCATGCCGTGCAGGCGCTGGCCGTACACGTCGGTGATCGGCGTCTCCCACGGCACCGGGAGCTGGAACGGGATCGAGAGCTGCTGCTTCGGGGCGAGCTGCAACGGGCCGCTGACCGCCATCCGGTGAAACTCAAGGGTGCCGGAGTATTCGGCGTCGTGGCCCTCGACCTCCACCCGGGTCACCAGACCGATCACCACCTGCTCGATGGCCGCCTCAGCGTCGCCGCCGACGAGGTTGACCTGCCCGTCGAGGGTCAGGCCGGGCCGGGTGTTGGGGTTGGTCAGCACAGTGTCCACACTGGGACCGCCCACACCGAACGCGCTCAACATCTTCTTGAAGACCATCGGAACTCCTGTGCGACGCCGACCGCTCCAGGCTGGAGTCGGACGTTGACTCGACCGGCACCCTATCCAGCACCCCTGTGAGGTGGCTGTGAAGCGCGGGGCTTGATCGACTCGGCTTCCCGGAAATCGGGGTCACCCCGTCGCGGTGACACCCCGATTTCCAGGAACTCGAGTCGGTGCCGGTGGAAGGTCGGCCCCGAGCTAGCCGATCACCTCGGCGCGTAGCCGCTCGGCGACCTCGTCGGGCGACGGCATCGCGACGATCTCGGCGCTGAGCCGGCGAGCCGCCTCGGTGAACGTCGGCTCGTCGAGCAGCCGGCGCAGAGCCGCCGCGATGGCGGCCGGGTCGGCCTGCCCGGGCATCAGCGCGAGACCCGCTCCGGACGCGGCGACCCGGTCCGCCTGGATGAACTGGTCGGCGCCCTGGGGTACGACCACCATCGGGATGCCACGGGCCAGCGTGCCGAGGGTGGTGCCGGCGCCGCCGTGGGTGATGACCGCGCTGACGTTCTCCAGCAACTGGGCCAGCGGCACGAAGGGGCTGAACTCCACCCGCTCCGAGTCGAGCTGGTAGTCCTCCGGCTTGCCGTCGAGGCCGAGCGTCGCCAGCACGTCGACGTCGACGTCGGTGAGGGCGCCCAGCAGCGGACCGACCACGGCGGGGTCGGCGAAAACCGTGCCGAAGCTGACCAGCACCCGGGGACGACCGCCGGTCGGCGGCGTGTGCGTGCCCGTCGAGGCGTCGGGCGCCTGGTGCGGTTCCGGCCGCAGCGCGATCCGCTCCACCCCCTGCGGTACGGCGAAGGTCTCGAACTGCAACCCCGGTGGGCAGGTGTCCAGCAGCCAGCGGCCGGCCTGGATGCGCTGCGGCGCGGGCAGCCCGCGCTCCTCGTAGCGGGAGCGGACCACCGCGATCAGCGGGTCGGTGAACTCGGCCGGTACCGCCGGGCCGAAGGCGAGGGTGGCCAGCGGTACGTCCAGGCCGGCGGCGACCAGGGGCCCCACGAAGTCGAGCATCTCGTTGACGATCAGATCCGGCTGCCAGCTCTTCGCCTGCGCGAACGCCTCGCCTGCGGTGAGGTCGACCCGGACCCCGGCGAAGAACTCGGCAACCGCCTCCGGGATCGGCTCCGTTGCGGGGTTGATGCCCAGCTTGCGCCCCACCTCGGCGAAGAGGACATCCGGCATGGGGCCGGCAGGCAGCAGCTCGATCCCCTCGGGCGCGGTGAGCGGGGTCATGCCGGCGGCGGTCACCACGGCAACGTCGTGGCCTTGACGCCGGAATGCGCGGATCAGGGGCAGGAGCGGGAGAAAGTGCCCAAAGGAGGGCACATTTGAGAAGAGGACTCGCATACTCATCAGAATACCCTTCTGACGGTTACGGGCCGGTAGAGTGCCCTGGTGGCTGCCCAACCCCGCGCCAGCCGGCGCCAGGAGAGCGCCGAACAGACCCGGCAGTTGATCTTGGATGCGGCCCTGGACCTCTTCATCGCGCAGGGGTACGCCACCACGACTGTCAACGACATCGCCGCCCGCGCCCGGGTGGCCGTGGCGACCGTCTACACCAGCGTCGGCGGCAAGCCGACGCTGCTGCGGGCGCTCATCGAAGCGGGCGTGAACGACCCCGAGACCGCGCAGAGCGTCGCGGCCATCGCGGTTGCCACCGACCCGGGCGAGGTCGTGCGTCTGATCGGCGCCGGGACACGGTACGGCCACCAGAGCCGCCCCCACACCATCCAGCTGATCAGGGCGGCGCCGAGCATGACGGCGAGCGCGGCGGCAGCGGCGCGTGACGGCGCGGCGGCCTACCGGCAGGCGTTACGGGTCGGCGCGGTACGCCTGGACGAGCTCTCCGCGCTACGTCCGGGCCTCACCGTCGCACAGGCCACCCAGGTGCTCTGGTTCTACTTCGGGCTGCACTCCTGGCCACAACTCGTCGACGAGGGTGGCTGGTCGTACGACGAGGCAGAGCGCTGGCTGGTCGACCGGGCCAGCGAGGCACTTCTCCGGCCCTAGCCGAACTCGCCGTCCTTGATCCCGAGGACGAACGCGGTCCACCCAGCGGCGGGGTAGACGAGGGTTGCCGCCGCGCGGTCCTTGCTGTCCCGTACCGCGACTCGACCGGAACCGTCCAGGACGGGCCCCGCCTCGACGCAGCTACCGCCGTTGCTGTCGCTCTTGCTGCTGATGTGCCAAGCGACCTCGGACATGCTTTCGCTCATGACAACTCCTCCGCGATGCTCGTGATCAACTTTGTTGATTCGCTCTCACTGAGCGCAGAATCCAGCAGGCGACCATAGGTGCGGACGAAACGCTCAGCCTTCGGCGACTCCAGGTAGAGCCGCCCTCCCAATGACTCCACATAGGCAACCGCAGGATACGGCTCTGGCAGACGGAATATCCAGAACGTACCGTCGAGCCCTTGGTGCAGGGCCACGCCGGACGGCATGATTCTGATCGCCACGTTGTCCCGCCGCTGCGCCTGCGCGAGGTGGTGTAGTTGGCGGCGCAACACCTCTGGCCCGCCGACCATCCGACGCAGCGCGGCTTCGTCGATCACGGTAGAGATCGTGAGTGGGCGACGTCGCCTCAGCACCTCTTGACGGGTCATCCGAAGTTCGACCCAGCGGTTGATCGTCGCCTCGGCAACCCCCGGTTCTGCCGCATTACGAATCACGGCCTCGGCGTACTCACGCGTCTGGAGCAGCCCCGGGACCAGGGTGAGATGGAAGCAGCAGACCTGCTCGGCGCGACCCTCCAGCCAGGGATATTCGATGAAGGACGCGTCCACGACGTCGCCGTAGTCCTCGTCCCACCGGTCCGTGCGCCACACCTCCTCGGCAAGCGCCAGCAGACGGGCCCGCTCGGCTGCGTGATGAAAACCGTAGAGATCCAGCAGCGCGACCACATCACCCTTGCGGATCGGCCAATCCGCGCGTTCGTAGCGACCAAGCGCGGACATGTCGCGTTGCAGATGCTCAGCGACCAACTTCAACGTCATTCCCCGCTCCTCGCGCAGGGCCCGCAATTGCTGACCCAGCCATTGCGCGCGGAGTGTCCGGATGAACGGCTTGTGCGGCATGGTCCACCTCTCAATTCGTCGGCGAGGCCCGCGTAGGAACCATTGCTCCAGTTCCGAGCGACTGGAAACGTGGCCTTCGGGTGAGGGTGATCGCCGGTCCCCGGGGAAGCCCGGTGCAAACACGGCAACCGCAGCTGCGCCAACAGCCGAGAAGGTGACGAGAGACGGCCTCGCGAGTGGCAGTCGCATACCGGCTCTCGTCGGGTCTCAACTAGAGCGTCGGGAGGTGCGACTCCCGGCTCCGAACCGACTTGAGGAAATACCTACCACGTGACGGGACACCGTCGCGACCCTGACTCACCCATCGACCGACGACGAGAGGTGACAAATGCCCAGAGGCACGCTCTACGACGGCAGCCGGCTGCATCCTCGGCACGTCCGCGACCGTCAGTTCGCCACCGTCGGCTTCGGCCGGCGGGGCCTCGACCCCAGAGAGGTGCGGCGATTCCTGCACCGGGTCGCGCTCGACCTGACCGTGCTGCACCAGGACCTGGCGCTGCTCAGTGCGGAGAACGCCCGGGTGAAGCGCGCCCTGCGGGCCTGGCACGGCGCCGGGTCCGAGAGGCGTCGGCCATGATCCCGTCGGGCGGGATCTTCGTGTCCCTACCTCGGGCCGCCGTGCTGGCGTTCACCGAGTCGGCCGAACCGCCGCCCCGACACGTGATCCACCTGCCGGTGGCGGTGCCCGATCTGGCCGGGGCGTTGGAGATGGCCCGTGATCTCGCCCGTTCGTTGGCTTCGACGCCCCAACTCGACGTCGCCGGCATCACGGTCTCGGCCGAGGACGCGCAGCACGTACGACATTGGGTTTTCTGCGACCGGATCATGCCCGATCGCCGCCGCTGCGCGCGGAAGGCCGACCACCACGCGCCCTGCCGACCCACCGATGATCCCTAGCCCGGCAGGCGTCGGCCCACGATCTGCGTAACTTCGGTGAAGATGCTGTCTCCGCGACGTCTGAGGGGCCACTTTCCCTGTTCTTGCTCGGATCTTGACCGGGGCGGCGCGCGGAAGTGCCGCTCAGCCGGGCTCGACGATGATCAGCTCGCCGACCTGCTCGCCGATCGTGGTACGCGCCTCGGTCGGCAAACCGACGTCGGTGATCAGCACGTCGGCCGCCTCCAGCGGGGCGATGGTGGCGATGCCGATGGTCTCCCACTTGGTGTGGTCGGCGAGCACCACGAGCCGACGGGCGGCACCGATCAGGCACCTGTTGACGCCCGCCTCCAGCAGGTTGGGTGTGGTGAATCCGGTGCGCGGGCTGAGCCCGTGCACACCGAGGAAGAGCAGGTCGACGTTGAGGGCGCTGATCGCCGCCTCGGCCACCGGCCCGGTCAACGCGTCCGACGGGGTGCGGATGCCGCCGGTCAACACCACCGTCTGGTCGGCGCGCGGGTCCTGGTAGAGCGCGTCGGCCACCGGAATCGAGTTGGTGACCACGGTGAGCCCCCGGACGTCGGAGAGCAGGGTGGCCAACGCGGCGGTGGTGGTGCCGGCGGAGAGCGCGATGGCCATGCCCGGCTCCACCATCGTGGCCGCCCGCTCGGCGATGGCGCGCTTCTCCGCCTGCTGGCGGATCGACTTCGCGGCGAAGCCGGGCTCCTCGGCCGAACCCGGCCCGGCGAGTGTCGCCCCGCCGTGCACCTTGTCCACCAGGCCGCGCTCGGCAAGCACCTCCAGGTCGCGGCGGATCGTCATGTCGGACACGCCGAACCGGCTGACCAGGTGGCTCACCCGCACGCCGCCGCGTTGGCGGATCAGGTCGAGGATGGCGGTCTGCCGCTGTTGGGCGAGCATCTGGCGATTCTCCTTCGCACCGTGGCCGTCGCCGAGGTCAGGCCGGATCGTCGGTCCGATCCTCACGGACGACCGCCACCGCACCAGCTTGCAGGGTCAGCTCACCGGAGCACCGTTCGCCGGTCAACAGATCGGTGCCGCGCACCGGGAGCCGGGTCTCCGCCTCGGTGTGGTTGATGACGAACAGCCAGCTCCGGTCGCCGTCGCGGCGGCGTACCACCTCCACCCCGGCCGGCGCTGGCGCCGCCGGCCGCACGCCGGCCTCGGCGACGAGCCGGGCGACCAGCCGGTCGGTTGCCGCGTCGTCCAACCGGGTGCCGACATACCAGGCGGCGCCGTCGCCGACCCGGTGCCGGGTCAGCGCCGGCACGCCCGGCAAGGGCCCGTCGGTGTACGACGCGAGCACCTCAGCGCCCTCCGGGTGCAGCCACTCGGTCCACACGTCGGCGGTGCTGCCGTCGTCGAGGCGGACCTGCTCGCCCTCGCGCAGCGGAAAGAACTCCTCGGTCCGGACGCCGAGCAACTCCCGGAACGCGCCCGGGTAGCCGCCGAGACGGATGTGGTCGTTCTCGTCGACGATGCCGCTGAAGTAGGTGACCGCCGCCGTCCCGCCGCCCTCGACGTAACGGTGCAGTGCGGCGACGTCGGCGTCCCGGACCAGGTAGAGGGTCGGCACCAGGACCAGCCGGTAGCCGCTGAGGTCAGCCGACGGGTGGATGACGTCGGCGGTCACGCCGGCCCGCCAGAGCGAGCCGTACAGGGCGTTCAGCCGGTCCGCGTACTGCACATCGACGCTGGGGTGCGAATCCAACTCGGCGCCCCACCACGCCTCCCAGTCGAACAGGATCGCCACGTCGGCGTCCACCCGACTGCCGCGTACCTCGGCCAGGGCCTTGAGGTCGGCGCCGAGTTGGCAGACCTCGCGGAACACCTTGGTGTCCGGTCCGGCGTGCGGCACCAGCGCGGAGTGGAACTTCTCGGCGCCGGCCCGGGACGCGCGCCACTGGAAGAACAGCACGCCGTCGGCGCCGCGGGCGACGTGCGCCAGGCTGTTGCGACGCAGTTGACCGGGCAGCTTGGCCACGTTGCGCGGCTGCCATTGGACGGCGCTTGTGGAGTGCTCCATCAGCAGCCACGGGTCACCGCCGGCGACGCCCCGGGTGTGGTCGGCAGCGAGCGCCAACCCGAGGTGCGCCTGCGGGTCGGCGGCGGTCAGGTAGTGGTCGTTGGACACCAGGTCCACGTCGTCGGCCCAGGACTGGTAGTCCATGTGCTTGACGCCCATGCCGATCATGAAGTTGGTGGTGATCGGCTGACGGACCAGCGTCTTCAGGACCTCGCGTTCGGCGCGCAGTTGGGCGCGCAGCTCGTCGGAGGAGAAGCGCAGGAAGTCCAACTGCTGCGTGGGGTTGGCGAAGGCCGTTACCGTGCGCGGCGGGTTGATCTCGGCCCAGTCGCCGTAGTGCTGGCTCCAGAAGGCGGTGCCCCACGCGTCGTTGAGCCGGGCCAGGTCGCCGTAGCGCTCTCGCAGCCAGCCGCGGAACGCCTCGGCGCTGACGTCGCAGTAGCAGTGCGCGTTGTGGCAGCCCAGCTCGTTGGAGACGTGCCACATCACCACTGCGGGGTGCTCGGCGTACCGGCCGGCGACCGCCCGCACCAACTCCAGCGACCGCTCTCGGAAGATGGGCGAGCTGGGGCAGTACGCCTGTCGGCCGCCGGGCCAGAGGATCGTGCCGTCGGCCTGGCGGGGCAACGTCTCCGGGTGCGCCCTGGACAGCCACGGCGGCGGGCTGGCGGTGGCGGTGGCCAGGTCGACCTGGATCCCGCCGCTGTGCAGGAGGTCGAGCACCCGGTCCAGCCAACCGAACTCGAATCGGCCCGGCGTGGGCTCCAGCAGGGCCCAGGAGAAGATGCCGACCGAGACCAGGTTGACCCCGGCTCGGCGCATCAACTCGACGTCCTCGGACCAGGTCTGCTCGGGCCACTGCTCAGGGTTGTAGTCGCCGCCGAAATAGATGCCGTTCCCGTGCCATTGCCGCATGACAGCTGAGGGTGCACCTCACGCGGCGCGGAAGTCAACAGTTTCCAACATCGATTCGTTTTCCAACGTTTACCGCGTAGCAGCCGTATCACAACTGGGTTATCGAAGGTGAACTGCCCTCTTGACAGCGCCTGACCGAAGGGTAACTTGAGCCCCCACTGGCCGTTCGTGTTGACCAATGTGGATTCTCGGTGGATCCCGATGGGCGAACACGTCACCGCACCTCCACCCCACCCCTGACGGCCCTTCTCATCGCACCTCTTCATCCGCAGGAGGCACAGATGTCCCGTCCCCGATCCCAAGCCGAGTACCTGGCTCGGCTCGTACCGCCCTCCGTCGCCGGCATCAACCGACGCTCACTGTTGGCCGGCGCGGCCGGCACGGGCGCGCTGCTCGGCACCGGCCTCCTCGCCGGCTGCGGCGACGACTCCGGCTCCGGCGGATCCAGCAAGGACGTGTCGCTCGGGTCGAACCAGTCCGACCCGAAGCCGAAGGACGTCCTCGTCAAGGTCACCGACGGGTTCAAGACCGCGTCCGGCGTCCAGGTCGCGGTGAACACCGTCGACCACAACACGTTCCAGGAGAACATCAACAACTACCTGCAGGGCAAGCCGGACGACGTGTTCACCTGGTTCGCCGGCTACCGGATGCGCTTCTTCGCCCAGAAGGGCCTGTCCAGCGACATCAGCGACGTGTGGAGCAAGCTCTCCGGCTACTCGGATGCCTTCAAGAAGGCATCCACCGGCGACGACGGCAAACAGTACTTCGTACCGGCGACGTACTACCCGTGGGCGGTCTTCTACCGCAAATCGGTGTGGCAGCAGCACGGCTACCAGGTGCCCACCACCCTTGACCAGTTCACCAACCTCGGCGAGCAGATGAAGAAGGACGGGCTCACCCCCATCGCCTTCGCCGACAAGGACGGCTGGCCCGCGATGGGCACCTTCGACATCCTCAACCTGCGCATCAATGGCTACCAGTTCCACGTCGACCTGATGGCCGGCAAGGAGGCCTGGACCTCCGACAAGGTCAAGAAGGTCTTCGACACCTGGGCCGGCCTGCTCCCCCTGCACCAGCCGGACAGCCTCGGCCGCACCTGGCAGGAGGCCGCGCAGTCGTTGCAGCAGAAGAAGAGCGGCATGTACCTGCTCGGCCTCTTCGTTGGTCAGCAGTTCAGCAACGACGAGCAGGACGACCTCGACTTCTTCACCTTCCCCGAGATCGACCCGTCGATCGGCGCGAAGGCCCTCGACGCGCCCATCGACGGCTACATGATGGCCCGCAAGCCCAAGAACGAGGACAACGCGCGCAAGCTGCTGGAGTACTTCGGTGGCAAGGCCGCCGCGGACATCAACCTCAAGAACGACCCAGCCGTCCTCGTCGCCAACAGTGGCGCGGACGTCGGCGGCTACACCGCACTGCAGAAGAAGGCTGCCGAACTGGTCGGGTCGGCCACCGAGATCGCGCAGTTCCTCGACCGGGACACCCGACCGGACTTCGCCTCCACCGTGATGATCCCGGCGATCCAGCAGTTCATCAAGAACCCCAAGGACATCGACGGGCTCACCTCGTCCATCGAGAACCAGAAAAAGTCGATCTTCACTGACTGACGGCGGAAGGGGAAGGACATCGTGTCCGACCTGCCCCTGATCCAAGCGGATCGCGCCGTGCCGCCGCCGGCCTCGACCACCTCCACTGGTGGTCGACGCCGGCGGCTACGGCTCCTGTCCCGCACCGACCGCGTGGTCATCACGCTGATGGTGCTCGTCCCGCTGCTGCTCGTCACCGGGTTCGTCTGGCTGCCGGCCGCGGCCACCGTGCTGCTGTCCGGCACCAACTGGGACGGCATCGGCCCACTGAACGAGATCGAGTTCGTCGGCGCGCGCAACTACAGCGACGTGGTGAACATCTACCCGCCGTTCGTGCCGGCGATCCAGCACAACCTGCTCTGGCTGGCCGCCCTGTTCGTGATCGCCACCCCGTTCGGCATGTTCCTGGCCGTCCTGTTGGACAAGGAGCTGCGCGGCAGCCGCTTCTACCAGACCGCGCTCTACCTGCCGGTGGTGCTCTCGCTGGCGCTCATCGGCTTCGTCTGGCAGCTCCTCTACTCCCGCGACCAGGGCCTGATCAACGCGGTGTTCGGCAGCAGCATCGACTGGTACGGCGACTCGAACGTCAACATCTGGGCCGTCCTGGTCGCCTCCGGGTGGCGGCACGTCGGGTACATCATGCTGCTCTACCTGGCCGGGCTGAAGGGCGTCGACCCCTCGCTGCGTGAGGCCGCGGCGGTCGACGGCGCCTCGGAGAGCCGGACGTTCTTCCGGGTCGTGTTCCCGGTCATGCGGCCCATCAACATCATCGTGCTGGTGGTGACGGTGATCGAGTCGCTGCGCGCGTTCGACCTGGTCTGGGTGGTCAACAAGGGCCGCAACGGGCTGGAGCTGATCTCCGCGCTGGTCACCCAGAACGTGGTGGGTGAGGCGAGCCGGATCGGCTTCGGCTCGGCACTGGCCACGATCATGCTTGTCGTCTCGCTGGTCTTCATCACCATCTACCTGGCGACCGTGATGAGGGAGAACCGGGAATGACCGTCGACACTCAGCGCCGCCGCCGCACACTGACCCCGGCGCGGCTGCTGCTGCACGGCTTCCTCATCGTCGTCTCGCTGGCCTGGCTCTTCCCGATCGCCTGGGCGGTGCTGACCTCGCTGCGCTCGTACGACTACACCGCCGCCAACGGTTACGTGTCGTTCGGCGGCTGGACCGTCGACAACTACGTCACCGCCTGGCGGACAGCGGAGTTCGGCAAGCACTTCCTCAACTCGGTGTACATCACCGTGCCGGCGGTGCTGCTCACCCTCTTCCTCGCCTCCTGCGTGGCGTTCGTCATCGCCCGGTTCAGCTGGAAGCTCAACGTCGTCCTGCTCGGGATCTTCACCGCGGCCAACCTGCTGCCCCAGCAGGCGCTGCTCATCCCGCTGTTCCGGCTGTTCACCGAGGTGCCGCTGCCGGAGTTCATGAGCGACTCCGAGCTGCTCTACGACAGCTACTGGGGCCTGATCCTGATCAACGTCGCGTTCCAGTGTGGATTCTGCGTCTTCGTGCTCAGCAACTACATGAAGGCGCTGCCCCGCGACCTCTACGAGGCGGCGATGGTCGACGGAGCCAGCATCTGGCGGCAGTACTGGCAGGTCACCATGCCACTGTGCCGGCCGGCCCTGGCGGCGCTGGCGACCCTGGAGGTGACCTGGATCTACAACGAGTTCTTCTGGGCCACCGTCCTGATGCGCACCGGCGACAAGTTCCCCGTCACCAGCTCGCTCAACAACCTGCGCGGCGAGTTCTTCACCGACAACAACCTGGTCTCGGCGGGCAGCGTGCTCGTCGCGATCCCCACCCTGGTGATCTTCTTTATGCTCCAGCGGCACTTCGTTCGGGGCCTGACCTTGGGAGCTTCCAAAGGATGACCATCCTGCACCTGCGCCGCGCGCGGACCAGCCTGGTGCTCGACGCGCGCGGCGCGGGGCTGCCCCGGATCGTGCACTGGGGCGGCGACATCGGCGACCTCGACGACGACGCCCTGCGGCAGCTCGCCGAAGCGACGGTGCCGCCGGTGGTGCCGAGCAGCTTCGACGAACCGCCAGCGCTGTCCCTGCTGCCGGAAGCGAGCGCCGGCTGGAGCGGACGGCCCGGGTTGGCCGGGCACCGCGACGGACGGGACTGGTCCACCTCGTTCCGCCTCGACGGGTGGGACGTGTGCGACATCGGCACCGACCCGGGCCACCTGGCCGCGGGCGGCGAGGTGGTGGGCGTACTCCTGGCCGACGGTGGGCACGGCGGGCCCGGCGCCGCGCGGCTGACCGTGCGGGCGTCGGACCCGGCCGCCGGTCTGGCCCTGACCAGCGAGATCACGCTTGACCCGCACGGCCTGCTGACCGTCCGGCACCGGCTGCGCAACACCGGCGACACGCCGTACGAGCTGCGGGAGCTGACGCCGGTGCTGCCGGTGCCGGCGGTCGCCACCGAGCTGCTCGACCTGACCGGTCGGTGGTGCCGGGAACGGTCCCCGCAGCGGCACCCGTGGCCGCAGGGCGCCTGGGTCCGCGAGGGTCGGCACGGCCGGACCGGGCACGACGCCACGCTGCTGCTGGTGGCGGGCACCGCCGGGTTCGGCTTCGGCCACGGCGAGGTGTGGGCGGTGCACACCGCGTGGAGCGGCGACCACGTCACATTCGCCGAGCGGCGGCCCACCGGCGAGTCGACCCTCGGCGGCGGAGAGCTGCTGGCCCCCGGCGAGATCCGACTCGGCCCCGGCGAGTCGTACGACACTCCCCTGCTCTACGCGGTCTGGTCCGACGTCGGGCTGGACGGGCTCAGCGACGTGCTGCACACGCACCTGCGGGCTCGACCCGGGCACCCGCGCACGCCCCGGCCGGTGACCCTCAACGTCTGGGAGGCCGTCTACTTCGACCACGACCTGGACCGGCTGCGGGCCCTCGCCGACCGGGCCGCGCAGATCGGCGTGGAGCGGTTCGTGCTCGACGACGGATGGTTCCGCGGCCGGCGCGACGACACCGCAGGCCTCGGTGACTGGTACGTCGACGAGGGCGTCTGGCCCGACGGCCTGAAACCGCTCATCGACCACGTCACCGGGCGGGGCCTGGAGTTCGGTCTGTGGGTGGAGCCGGAGATGGTCAACCCCGACTCCGACCTGTTCCGCGCGCACCCGGACTGGCTGCTGGCCGTGCCGGGCCGACTGCCCCCGGCGTGGCGCAACCAGCAGGTGCTCGACCTGGGCCGCCCGGAGACCTACGACTACCTGCTGGAACGCCTCGACACGCTGCTCACCGACCACCCCGGCATCAGCTACCTCAAGTGGGACCAGAACCGGGACCTCACCGAGGCCGGGCACCACGGTCGCCCCGGCGTGCACGGACAGACCCTGGCGGTCTACCGGCTGCTCGACGAGTTGCGCCGCCGGCATCCCGGCGTGGAGATGGAAAGCTGCTCCTCCGGCGGGGCCCGGGTGGACCTCGCCATCCTGGCCCGCACCGACCGGGTCTGGGCCAGCGACTGCAACGACGCCCTGGAACGGCTCAGCATCCAGCGCTGGACCGGGTTGCTGCTGGCACCGGAGCTGGTCGGCACGCACATCGGCCCGCAGCGCTCGCACACCACCAACCGCGTACACGACCTGGGCTTCCGGGCGGCGACCGCGCTCTTCGGCCACCACGGCATCGAGTGGGACATCGCCTCCATCAGCGCCGCCGAGCAGGCCGAGCTGGCCGCCTGGGTGGCACTGCACAAGCGACTGCGCCCGATTCTGCACTCCGGCCGGGTGGTCCGGGTCGACCACCCGGATCCGGCCGTCTGGGCACACGGCGTGGTCGAGCACGACAAGACCCGGGCGGTGTACGCGGTGGCGCGGCTGACCACCTCGGTGGCGCAGACTCCGGGCGCGGTGCGCCTGCCCGGCCTGGACCCCGGGCGGCGTTACCGGGTGCGACAGGTGGCGGACGTACCGGCCCCGGCGACCATCGAGCGGTCCGCCCCTGCCTGGCTGGCGAGCGGTGTCACCCTCAGCGGGGCGGCGCTGGCCCGGGTGGGTGTGCAACTGCCGGCAATGCACCCGGAGCAGAGCCTGGTGCTGGAGGTCGACGCCGTTGTCTGAAAAGATTCTGCGGAATCTTCGGTCGGGGTGTCGAGAACGGCTCCGCCTGTTTCTACCTCAGGGTGAGAGCACCGACGAGGGTGCGCGGGCGTGAGGAGCCAACCATGAAGTACATGCTGCTTATGCAGTTCAGCGCCGCCGGGGCCGACTTCCCGAGCATCGACGCCTGGACCCCGCAGGAGGTCCAGGCGCACATCGCGTTCATGGGCGAGGTCAACGACAAGCTCACCGCCGCCGGGGAGTGGGTCGACGCGCAGGGTCTCGGCGGCCCGCAGCAGGCCCGGATCGTCCGCGCCGGTGAGGGCGGGGCGCCGGTGGTCACCGAGGGGCCGTTCGCCGAGACGAAGGAGTTCCTCGCCGGCTTCTGGATCGTCGACTGCGACAGCCCGGAACGGGCGGTGGAGCTGGCCGCGTACATCTCCACCGCACCCGGCCCCGGCGGCCGGCCGCTGAACATGCCGATCGAGGTGCACCCGGTGATGTCCGCCCCGGCACAGGAACTTGACGGCTGATCACCGACCCCCGCATCGAGGACCTGCTGCGCGAGTTGGCGCCGCAGGTCCTCGGCGTGCTCGCCCGGCGTTTCGGTGACTTCGCCACCGCCGAGGACGCGGTGCAGGAGGCGTTGCTGGCCGCCGCCACCCAGTGGCCGACCGAAGGGTTGCCGGCGAACCCGCGCGGCTGGCTGATCCAGGTCGGTTACCGCCGGATGATCGAGCTGGTCCGCGGTGAGCAGGCCCGGCGTCGCCGGGAGGACCTGGTCGCACGTCGCGACCCGGACGACCGGCAGTACGCACCGGCCGCCGACGAGGAGTTGACAGCCGAGCGGGACGACACTCTGGTCCTGCTGATGCTCTGCTGCCATCCGGCGCTCGCCCCGACGTCGGCCGTGGCGCTGACCCTGCGCGCCGTCGGCGGGCTGAGCACCGCCGAGATCGCCCGCGCGTTCCTGGTGCCCGAGGCGACCATGGCGCAGCGGATCAGCCGGGCCAAGCAGCGCATCCGCGCATCCGGGCTACCGTTCCGGATGCCCGAGGAGGCGGAGCGGGCCGACCGGCTCGCCAGCGTGCGGCAGGTGCTCTACCTGGTCTTCACCGAGGGGCACACCAGCACCACCGGCCCGGACCTACGCCGGATCGACCTCGCGGTGGAGGCGATCCGGCTGACCCGCGCATTGCACGCGCTGCTGCCCGACGACAGCGAATCGACAGGGCTGCTGGCGTTGATGCTGCTCACCGAGGCGCGCGGTCCGGCGCGGACCGGGCCCTCCGGCGAGCTGATCTCGCTGGCCGACCAGGACCGCAGCCGCTGGGACGCGGCGGCGATCGCCGAGGGCACCGCCCTGGTCACCCAGGCCCTCCCGCGTGGGCCGATCGGCCCGTACCAGGTGCAGGCCGCCATCGCCGCCCTGCACGACGAGGCGCCGAGCACCGAGCAGACCGACTGGCCGCAGATCCTGGCGCTCTACGAGGTGCTGGAACGGCTCGTCGGCAGCCCGGTGGTGGCGCTCAACCGGGCCGTGGCGACCGCCATGGTGCACGGACCGGCGGCCGGCCTCGCCGCCCTCGACGCGTTGGCCGACGACCCCCGACTCGCCGGGCACCACCGGCTGCCCGCCGCCCGCGCCCACCTGCACGAGATGGCCGGCGACCGGGAGCAGGCAATCATCGACTACCGGGCCGCCGCCGCCCGCACGAGCAGCCTGCCCGAACAGCGTTATCTGACGATGCGGGCAGCCCGGCTGGCCACCGAGCGCGTTGATCCTTCGTAGGACAGGCCCGCGCGGCGCAACGCAGGGCAGCTTCGGCCGGCGTGGGCATCGCCGACGCCAGCCTGGGCGGCGGCGGGTTCGTCGACCACGAAGGGGGACGCATGGCGTACGTGCTGCTGGGGATCGCCATCCTCGCCGAGGTGCTGGCGACCAGCCTGCTCAAGTCCACCGCCGGGTTCAGCCGCCTCTGGCCGACGGTGGGTTGCCTCGCCGGGTACGTGCTGGCGTTCATCCTGCTGGCTCAGGCCGTCAAGCAGATCCCGGTGGGTGTCGCGTACGCGCTCTGGTCCGGTCTGGGTACCGCCACCATCGTGGCGATCGGGGCGGTGTTCCTGGATGAGCCGGTCGGGCTGTCCAAGCTTGCCGGAATCGCACTGATCATCGCCGGGGTGGTCATCGTGAACCTGGCCGGCGAACACTGACCGCGCCCGTCCCGGCGGTCGGTCCGGCCGGGCCGGCCCGCTTCAGCTCTTGTCCAACCAGAACCGATCGCCCGCAACCACCGTGAGGTCCGTCAGAAAGAGCCGGATCCGCCCATCCGACCTCGCCAGCGTCAGCGGCATGCCGTACCCGTCGGTCTCCACGACCACATCTTGACTGTGGTAGCGGTCCGGGGTCGACAGCCACCACTTGCCCGAGCCGCTGAAGGGCGTCGAGTAACGAGACGACTGGATGTTGAGGGGCAGATTCCGCGCGTCGAAGGTGTGGTCGGGATTGAGTGTCAGCGCGACACTGTCGCGACCACTCCAGTCGCCCACCACATCGGCCGCCATCGCCGCCGGTGGTGGCCGCAACAACAAGCTGGCCGTGGTGTAGACGCCGAAACCCATCAGCAGCACGGAGGTCATCCCAAGCGCCACCAGAACCAACGCAGTCCGCCGTTTCACGGGGTGAGCCTAACGATCGGACGGGTGGGCCACCGTCCCTCATGGACGTGCCGCGTCCCACAGCGGTCGCCGCAGCCGATTGGGGTGGCCGGGCCCGGACGGGCCCGGCCACCGCTGTCGGGCTTCGTTGATCAGCTCACCGTGCAACTCACCGGCGGTGTCGGGTTGCTGCCGGTCCAGCCGCCCAGGAACCCGAAGCTGACGCTGGCGCCGGCGGCCAACCTGCCGTTGTAGGCCAGGTTGCGCGCGGTCACCGCCGACCCGCTGCTGGTCAGTATGGCGTTCCAGGACTGGGTGACGCTCTGGCCGTTGGCGAAGGTCCAACGGATGGTCCATCCGGTGATCGCTGTGGTGCCCGCGGTCACTCGTACCTCACCCTGGAAGCCGCCCTGCCACTGGTTGGTCACCGTGTAGGTCGCCGTGCAGCCACCCGCGGGCGGCGGCGTGGTCGGCGGCGGCGTGGTGGGTGGCGGCGTCGTGGGTGGCGGGGTGGTGGGCGGGGGCGTCGTGGGCGGGGGCGTGGTCGGCGGGGGCGGGCCACCGAAGACGCTGGCCTCCCGGGCGGTCTGCCGGATGCCGTTGGCGCCGTTGAAGAGGCGTTGACCCCAGGTGGTCAGGCTGGCCGGGTTGAAGTTGGTGGCGAGGTCGAGATATTCCACCCCACCGCCGTTGCCACTCCACGACCAGCCCAACCAGCCGATCCCGTTGGCCTGGCTGTACGCGAGGATGGTGTCCTCGTCCGGGTCCCCGTCGGAGTGGTTGAAACCGAACTCGCCGACCACGATCGGCAGCCCTGCGGCACGGAACCGGCCCAGATAGTCGCTGATCTCCGCGGCGGTGTCGAAGACCCCGTACATGTGGATGGAGAAGACGGTGTTGCGGGCCGGGTCGGCGGCGAAGACCGAGGCGGCGTTGTCCCGCATGGTGAAGGACCAGTCCTGACCCCAGTTCGGCGCGTCCACCATGATCGTGTGGGTCAGCCCGCCGTTGCGTAGGCGTTTGATCGCGTTGGCGTTGTCGGTGGCCCAGGAGCCGTAGTTCTGGTTGCCGTACGGTTCGTTGCCGATGTTGACGATGACGTATCTCTCCTGGCCGACGAGAACGTCGGCGAGGCTGAGCCAGTAGTCGACGGCCCGGTCGAGGGTGACCGCCCCGCTCTGCTCGCCGTACCCGGTGGTGTCGTGGACCTCGAGCACGCAGATCAGCCGGTTGGCCTTGCAGGTCGAGATGACGTTGGCGACGTCGGCGTTGGTGTTGCGGGTCCACCGGTCCCCGCTGGAGAGCACCACCCGCACGGTGTTCGCGCCGAGCGCCTTGACGTCGGCGAAGGAGCTGGTCTGCTGCGGATACCAGGTGTGCGCGTGGTTGACGCCCCGCATGATGAATTCGGTGCCGTTGGCGTCGTACAACTTGCCACCCGCTACGGAGAAGCCAGCTGCGGCGTGCGCCGGCTGGCCGAACGCCAGCACGGCGACGAGCAACGCGAGCAGGGCGGCGCCGGTGGCGGTGAGTCGAGTCTTCATGGCCTTCCTCAGGGAGGACCCCCGGTGCCCGACAGGGGTGGGACGTGACAGGGGAAGGCGGCTGCAGCCCGGCAGCCGCGCCCGACTCCCGGCGCGCACGCATCAGCGTAGGGCGATGGATTGGCCCCCGCAACCGGTTCAGTTGGCCGGCCCGGAGGCCGGACAGCCGCAACGGCCCACGCGAACGCGGGCCGTCACGGGGCGGTCATCCCCACCACAGGATGTGCGCCACCTCCGGCTCTTAACCGGTTAAGACCGACGGTAGGCAGGTCACCGTCATCCGTCAAGCACTGCCATCCCGGAACCGGACGGGAGGGTTGACCGCGGCCGACCGGGGTATCCCGGGAACGATCAGTCGGTGAGAGGGGATACCAGGATGGTCAGCGTCGGTTACACCCTGATGGGCGAACAGGCCGGTCCCAAGCAGTTGGTCGACCACGCGGTCCGGGCCGAGGCGGCCGGCTTCGACCAACTGGTGATGTCCGACCACTACTACCCGTGGCTGGACTCCCAGGGCCACTCCCCGTACGCCTGGTCGGTGCTCGGCGCGGTCGCCCACGCCACCTCCCGCGCCCAACTGATGTCGTTCGTGACCTGCCCGATCCGCCGCTACCACCCGGCCGTGGTCGCGCAGAAGGCCAGCACGATCGGGGCGCTCTCGGACGGCCGGTTCACCCTCGGTCTGGGCGCCGGGGAGAACCTGAACGAACACGTGGTCGGTGGCTGGCCGCACGTGCAGCAGCGGCACGAGATGTTCGAGGAGGCGTTGCAGATCATCCGGCCGTTGCTCAACGGGGAGACGCTCACCTTCTCCGGCAACCACTTCGACGTGCCCGACGCCTACGTCTGGGACCGCCCGGAACGGCCGGTGCCGATGGCAGTCGCCGCGTCCGGTCGGCAGTCCGCGACCTTGGCCGCCGAGTACGGCAACGGCATCATCTCCACCGAACCCGACCGGCACATCATCGAGATGTACGACGACGCCGGCGGCGCCGGCCAGCCCCGGTACGGGCAGGTCGCCATCTGCTACGGCCCCGACGAGGCGGAGTGCCGCAAGATCGTGCACGACCAGTTCCGCTGGTTCGGGATGGGTTGGAAGGTCAACGCCGACCTGCCCGGCCCGGAGTCCTTCGCCGCCGCCACCCAGTTCGTCCGGGAGGAGGACGTCGCCGAGGGCGTCCCCTGCGGCCCGGACGTGGACAGGCACGTCGAGGCGTTCCGCAAGTTCGTCGACGCGGGCTTCACCCACGTGGCGATCATCCAGGTCGGTGGGGAGACCCAGCCGATGTTCCTGGACTGGGCGCAGGAGCAGCTACTGCCCCGGCTGCGGGCGTTGTGAAGCCGACGCCCAGCGGCCACTTCGGCCCGACCGAGCTACGACTCGCCATGGCCGCGCCCCGGCCGGCCGCCGGGTTGACAAGCGATTGGCGGCTCGTCGACGGGCTACGCACCCACACCCGGCGCAGCACGACCCCGGGGACCGGGACGCCACCCGTGGTGCTGGTGCACGGCCTGGCCGTCTCACACCGCTACCTCACCCCGCTGGCCGTCGCGCTCGCCACCACCCATCCGGTGTACGTGCCGGACCTGCCCGGCTTCGGGCTGACCGAACACCCCGACGGCGCGTACGACGTCCAGCGGCACGCCGCGCACCTGGCCGCCTGGCTGGCCGAGTACCGGCTGCCGCCGGTCTGCCTGCTCGGGCACTCGTTCGGCGCGGAGGTGGCCGCCGCGCTCGCCGCGAACCACCCGGACGCGGTACGCGCCCTGGTGTTGGCCGGGCCGACAAGTGACCCGTCGGCCCGGTCCCGTACGGCGCAGTTCGGCAGGTGGCTGGTGGACTGCCTGCGCGAAGCGCCGTTGCAGGCACCGATCCTGGTCCGCGACGTCTGGAACGCCCGGCCCTGGCGGGTCTACGCGACGGTGTCGCACTCGGTGCGCAACCCGGTCGAGGGCGACCTCGTCCGCGTCACCGCGCCAACCCTCGTCGTGACCGGTGATCGTGACCCGGTCGTACCGGCACCCTGGCGCGACGAGGTGACCCGGCTCGTGCCGGACGCGCGCCTGGTGGTCGTGCCCGGTGCCGCACACAACGTGGTCACGACCGCCCCGACGGAGGTGGCGGACGCGTGCCGCCGCCTGCTCGCCCCGCATCCGGCACTCTCGGACAGGTGACCCTCATGCGCTTCGGCAACACGGAGATCCGCCCGCTCGGCGGTGGCCTCGGCTGCCTCCTGATGATCCTCTTCTCGATCCTCGCGTCGGTGGTGCTCACCGTCCTGCTCAACCTGGTGCTCTGAGGCGTCCCGTCGGCGGCGCCGGCCCCGGACGCCGAGCACCTCGGGCCAGCGCCACGCCTCAGGCGTCGGTTGCCTTCGGGCCCAGGTCGAGTGTGGTGAGCAGCGGGTAGTGGTCCGAGGCGCGGTCCGCCGTTGCGCCCCGGACCACCCGGCACTCCCGCGTCCGCTGCGCCACCGCGCGGGTGCCGAGCAGGTAGTCCAGGCGCATTCCGGCGAACTCGGCCCCGCCGAAGCGGGTGGGCACCGTGTGGCCGTCGGCCTCCGGTGCCCCGACGTTGCGCGACGGCCAGAGGTCGACCAGGTCGGCGGCGAGCAGCCGGGCGATCGCCCGGGTGTCCACGGCCCCACCGAAGCGGCGCAGATGCCGCCGCCGGTAGAGGGCCGGCATCCCGGCCAGCCGCTCGGTGTGGTCGACGCTCGGGTCGAGCGAGTTGAGGTCACCTGTGACAACTGTCAACGGCCCCCGGGCCCGTCGCACCGCCCGGACCAGCCAGTCGGCCTCCATCCGCCGCCGTCCACCGGAGTACGGGTAGAGGTGCGTACCGAGCACGGTGAGCGGGCCGGCGGCGGTCGCCACCACGACACGGACGGCGGCGTGGTGGAACGGCCGGCGCAGCGTCCCCGCGTCGACGACCTGGTAGGGCGGCCGGACCAGCACCGCCACCGGCTGCCCCAGACAGGACCGGGCCAGGTACGGCGTCATCCCCACCCGACCCGCCACGGCGGCCATCAGCCCGTCGCGGTCGAAGCCGCGCAGCTCCTGGAGGGCCAGCACGTCCGGTGCCTGCTCGTCGATGACCCGGACCACCTGATCCAGCCGGTCGGCGCCGCCGCGATCCCGACCGCCGGTGCGGATGTTCCAGGTCATCAACCGCAGCACGTGGCCCTCAGTCGGCTCGGCCGGCGCGCGCCAGCTCGTCGTCGAGGGTGTCCACGTCCTCCGACTCGATGGCCGGTTGGTTGCCTTCCTTCAGGTCCGCGTTCGGGCGGACGACGAGGTAGAGCAGCCCGATCCAGAGCGCGGAGAGCAGGATCGCGCCCATGAAGTCGGTCGGGTGGTGCATGCCCCGGTACATCCGGGAGGTGGCGACACCGGCCGGCATGATCACGGCCAGCGCCACGAAGATCCAACGCCACCACCTGTCGGTACGCGGGAACACGATGACAGTGATGGCCAGCCAGACGCAGATGGTGGCCGCGATGTGCCCCGACGGGAACGACGAGGTGGGCATCTGCCCGTCGAGGTTCTCCACGGCCGGGCGCGGTCGGTCGACGGCGCGGGCCGAGGCGAGGAACAGGGTCAGCTCCCCCACCATCGCCAGCGCCAGGAACAGCACCGGACGCCAGCGCCGCCACACCGCCAGCACCAGTGGGCAGAACACCAGCGAGATGATCAGGATCGCGTGGGTGTCACCGAACTTGCTCCACCACCAGCTCACGTCGGTCAACACGTCGGTGTGCCGCTCGGCGAACCACCGCGGCACGTCGGTGTCGAGGGTGTCGAAGACGGTGCCCTTGGCGTGGTAGCTGACGTACGTGCCGAAGCCGTACAGCGCGCCGAACACGAGCACCCAGCCCACCAGCAACTCGGCCACCGCCGAGCGGGGGTGGGCCAGCACGTGCTCCTCGGCCGGGGCGGCGGCGATGTCGTGCCCGGCCTCCGGCTCCAGGCCCTCGGTCAGCGGCGGCACCGGCCGCCCGCGCTCGCGCCGCCACAGCCGGAACGCGTACGCGGTGACGCCCAGCCAGGCCGCGCCGAGCAGCCAGCCGGCCAGCACGTCGGAGATGAAGTGCACGCCCAGCGCGATCCGGGTCAGACCGATCACCGCCACCAGCACGCTGACACCGACGATCGCCGGCTTGCGCCAGCGGGGCGCCATGGCCGGCAGGAACACCAGCAGCAGAGCCCCGTACGCGACGAACGAGCCCAGCGCGTGCCCGCTCGGGAAGCTGTTGCCCGGCGCGCTGGCGATCGGCACGTCCACCACCGGACGGAGCCGACCGACAAGCGTCTTCAGCGACGGGTCGAGGATCAGGCCACCGACCCCGGTGATGATCAGGTAGACGGCCAGCCGTGGTTGTCTCCGAATCAGCAGCCCGACCACGGCGACGCTCACCAACCAGATGAGGATCGGTCGGCCGCCCAGGTCGGTCACCGCCTGCAGAACGGTGACCAGGGCGTGGTGCGGGGCGACGAGCCCGTTGAACCACTCGGCGACGGCGTGGTCGCCGTCCTGCAACGGGCTCCACCGCACCCGGACGAGCAGCAACAGCAGCCCGAAGGCCACCCCGGCGCCGGTGACGGCCGCCAGACCCGCGACGCTCCGCTCGGCGAAGTGACCGATCGGACGTCGCGCCATCTCCTTGACCGCGGTCACTCCGCACCTCCCTTTTCATCTCTGGCGAGGCGCTTTACCCGATCCGCGTCCGTCGTACACGCCGGGTGCCGCCAGGGCCTGTGTCAAAGCCCCTGGCCGGCCTGCGGCGGGCCCAGCTCGACCGAGGACTTTGACACAGGCCCTACAGCGCCGTCATGTCCCCGGTGTCGAGCAGCTCGGCACGGTCGGTGTCGGGCTCCCAGAGGTCTGGTTGGGCCGGCTCCCGTACCCCGATGCGCAGCGCCTCCAGTTGGGCGGCGAAGGCCAGCCCGCCGAAGAGCGCCATCCCGGTCAGGTTGGCCCAGAGCAGCAGCGCCATCATGCCGGTCAACGCGCCGTAGGTCTGCCCGAAGCCGTCGCTGAACCGCACGTACGCGGCGAGCAGCAGGCTGGCCAGCCACCACAGGGCCGTGGCGATGCCGGCGCCGAAGAACAGCCAGGACAGGCCGGGCTGGTTGCGTCGGGGCGCCTGCCGGAACAGCACGGCGACGGCCAGGACGGTCAGGCCGAGGCTCAGGGGGAAGCGGACCACGTCCCAGATGCCGTTGGCGAACGCACCCCACTCGTAGTGCCTGCGCACCGAGTCGCCCATCGCGCCGCCGCCGACCAGGATCAGGAACCCGGCGAGCGCGGGCAGGCCGGCGGTGACGGCCAGCACCGCGGCGCGGAGGTACTTGCGCAACGCGGGGCGGTCCCGTTCGACCCCGTAGATCCGGTTCGCGCCCCGTTCGATCTGGGCCATGGTGGTGGTCAGCGCGAACAGGCCGGTGAGCAGGCCGAGGGTGAGTGCCAGTTCTCCCGCGTCCTCGACGCGTTCCCCCTCGCCCAGCAGCTCGGCGACCATCTGGGCGCTCTGGCCCGGGGTGAGCGCCAGGACGGTGTCGGCCACCACCTGACCGCCCTCCTCGACGCCCAGTTCGCTGATCAGGCCGGTGAGGGCGATCAGGAACGGCACCACGGCGAGGCAGAGTTGCAGCGCGAACGCCCGTGAGTGGCTGAACCCGTCGCCGTAGCGGAACCGGATGAAGGCGTCCCGCAGCAGGGGCCAGCCGCCCTGCCGGCGCAGCGTGTGCCAGGCGTCGTCGGCGGACAGCTCCTCGTCGGCCATCAGCCGGGTCTCCGGCACGATCCGGGTGCTACTCACGGCGCGCGTCCTCGATGAGCTGCTCGCCCCGCTCTCCGGCGCCCTGCGCGTCGACAGCCAGGTCGGGGACATCCTCGGGTTGGGGGACGCAGAGCCACAGCGCCTCGGTCCGGATGTCGGCCCGCAACTGTCGGCCCGGGGCGATGAGGTCGCCGTCCAGTTCCCGGGGCTGGGCCCGGTTGCTGGTGACCACCACGCGCCGGCCCCGGAACACCTCCATCTGCGGCACCTGGCCGCTGCGGCGGATCACCGCCCAGCCGAGCGCGAGCCAGTGCCGCAGGTTGCGTGGGGTGAGTACGGCGACGTCGAGCCAGCCGTCGTCCGGCTCGGCCTCGGTGAGCAGGGTCACCCCGCCCTGGAGCCGGCCGACGTTGGCGATCAGGACCGAGCGGGCCCGGCGGCGCACCGGCGGGCGGTCGTCGATGCGGATCTGCACCCGCATCGGCCGGTCCCGCAGGTGCCGGGCGGCACCCACGACGTACGCCGGCCAGCCGATGCGGGCCTTGGTGGTCTCGGAGGTGGCGGCGAGCATCTGGGCGTCGAAGCCCATGCCGGCCATCACGGTGAAGTACTTGTCCTCGACGGCGCCGACGTCGAGCAGTCGTCGGCCCCGCTCGATGGCGACCTGCAACCCGGCGGCCAGGTCGGTGGAGAGACCGAGGTTGGCGGCGAGCAGGTTGCCGGTGCCCTGCGGCAGCACGGCGAGGGCCACGTCGGTGCCGACGAGCGCGCTGACACAGGACATCACGGTGCCGTCGCCACCGCAGGCGAAGACCAGGTCGACACCGGCCTTGACGGCCTGCTCGGCCTGACCGCGGCCCGGGTCGTCGACAGTGGTTTCGTACCACTGCGGCTCCGGCCAGCCGGCCGCGTTGAGCGCGTCGTTCACGGTCCGGCGCAACTCGTCGAGATCGTCGACCTTCACCGGGTTGACCACCACGGCGGAGCGCAACCCGCCGTCGCCACCCGAGGGCCGCCTGTCCTGTCCAGCATCCACGGGCGCCAGTGTGCAGCACGGGGGCACCTTCAGCGACCCAGCGGGGGGCTCGCGTCGAAAGTGCCACAGACACGTTTCAACGCGAGCGCACCCGTCAGGCCGCCGCCCGTAGCGCGCTCTCCACCCGCCGGCGCAGATCGTCGAGGTCGATGCCGGACTCGGTGAGCACAAGCGCGCCCAGCCCGTGCCCCTCCCGGAGCACCCCGAGCAGGATGTGCTCGGTGCCGATGTGCTTGTGGCGCAGGCGCAGCGCCTCGCGCAGGGACAACTCAAGCGCTTTCTTGGACCGGGGCGAGAACGGCCCGCCGAGGTAGCGCTTGCGCCCCCACCTGCGGCGCGGCGCCGGTACGGCCTCGCGCAGCGCGTCCGGGCCGAAGGACTGCTCAATGCGGGCCACGATCGCGGCCAGGTCGATGCCGATCTCCCGCAGGGCCGCCGCGTCCGCGTCGCCGAGGCCGGCGCCGCCGCTGACGGTGTGGCGGCGGACGCGCTCGCGCAGGTCGTCGGCGCGCACGCCGGCGTCGGCGAGCACCCGGCTGGCCAGGCCGGCGTCGTCGGCGAGCAGGGCGAGCAGCAGGTGCTCGGTGCCGACCGGCCGCTGGCCCTCGGCCCGCGCCTCCTCCAGCGCCCGGCGCACCACGTCGCGCGCCCGGTCGGTGAACCGTTCGAACATCACGCCTCCCAGGATGGGTTGACCGCCGGTCGCCCGGCGTGCTTCTTGTGCACCGCCTGCCGGCTGACCTCGAGCGCGTCGGCGATCTCCTGCCAGGACCAGCCCTGTCGACGGGCGTTGTCCACCTGGACCACCTCAAGCCTCTCGAGCAGCCGGCGCAGCGCGCGGACAGCGCGCAGCCCGACCCGGGGGTCGGTGCTGCCGGCTGCCGCCGCGAGTTCTGTCGCCTGACTCATGTCGTCAACATACGTTGACAACGCCAGTGCCGTCAACCCCGGTTGACGAGCCGGTGGTGCCCGAACCCGCCCGCCGCCGTGTCCACCCGACTACCCTCGGTCAGGGACAGCGTGGTCGTGCCGGGCGCGACGCCCGGGAGGTGATATCGATGGCCGTACCCGCCGACGCAGCGGTGCTGGTCGGCCTCGGCTCGGAACTCGACCTTCCGGTCGTCGAACAGGCCGCGCAGGAAGCCGCCGGACACGGCCGCCCACTGCACCTGCTGCACACCTTCGACTGGCACGCGGCCTTCGCCGCGGACAGCGTCGCCGCACCCCGCGACCGGGCCGAAGAGCTGCTCACCCGGGCCGCCCAACTCGCCCACCAGGCCGAACCCGGACTGACCGTGGGCAGCGAGATCGTCGAGAGCGCGATGCTGGCCACCCTCATCCGCCGGTCGGAGACAGCCTTCCTGCTGGCGGTCGGCGACAGCGGGATGGCCGGCAGCGGCCAGTGCGTACCGGCCGAGACGTCCGCCGTGCAGTTGGCCGCACGGGCCGGTTGCCCACTGCTCGTGGTCCGCCGCGAACCGCCACCGCAGGGCCCGGTGCTGGTCGGCGTGGACGGCTCGCCCAGCTCACACCTCGCGCTGCAATGGGCCGTGGAATGCGCCGCCCGCCGGGACGCCCGGCTGCTCGCGCTGCGGGTGGTGGAGCAGGACGAGGACACCGACGCCGTCGCCGAGCAGCTCAGCGAGGCGGTGGCCCGGCATGCCGGCCGCAACGGCTCGGTGCCCATCGAGTGCCGTGTCGTACGCGGCGAGCCCGGTCAGGTCCTGATCGACACATCCCGCGCGTCGCAGGTGGCGCTTGTCGCCGCCCGCGGCGACGAACCGGGACGAGCGATGCTGGGCGCCGTCGCGCAATCCCTGCTCTACCACTCCCCCGCGCCGGTGATCGTCGTCCGTGGGTTGACCGAGGCGCCGCTGACCGGTCCGGACGCACGGCCGGCCCGGGACCGACGGCCCTGACCCGGGGGCGTCCACGGCGGCGAAGCTGGACGCCGGACGCCCCACTCCTACCCGCGAGAGGCAGCCTGATGGACACCGCTCTCGACGTGCAACGCGCCCTCACCGACGACGAGCTGCGCCGGCTGGACGCCTACTGGCGCGCCGCGAACTACCTCACCGTCGGCCAGATCTACCTGCTGGGCAACCCGCTCCTGCGGGAGCCGCTGACCCCCGACGACATCAAGCCGCGGCTGCTCGGGCACTGGGGCACCAGCCCCGGGCTCAACCTCATCTACGCCCATCTCAACCGGGTGATCGTGGCGCGTGACCTCAACGCCATGCTGGTCACCGGCCCCGGGCACGGCGGCCCGGCCATCGTGGCCAACACCTGGCTGGAGGGCACCTGGTCGGAGCGCTACCACGACGTGGCGCGCGACGAGGCCGGCATGTCCAAGCTGTTCCGCCAGTTCTCCTTCCCCGGCGGCATCCCCAGCCACGTCGCGGCGGACGTGCCGGGCTCCATCCACGAGGGCGGCGAGCTGGGGTACGCGCTGAGCCACGCCTACGGCGCGGCCTTCGACCACCCGGACCTGGTGGTGGCGTGTGTGGTCGGCGACGGCGAGGCGGAGACCGGGCCACTGGCCGGGAGCTGGCTCTCCGACGTGTTCCTCAACCCGGCGCGCGACGGCGCGGTGCTGCCCATCCTGCACCTCAACGGCTACAAGATCGCCAACCCGACCGTGCTGGCCCGGATCCCCGAGGCCGACCTGCTCGACCTGATGCGCGGGTCGGGCTACCAGCCGTACGTGGTGGCCGGCGACGACCCGGCCGTGGTGCACCGCACGCTCGCCGCGACGATGGACCGCGCGCTTGACGAGATCGCCGAGATCCAGCGGCGGGCCCGCTCCGGTGGGGTCGTCGACCGTCCCCGCTGGCCGATGATCATCCTGCGGACCCCGAAGGGGTGGACCGGCCCCAACGAGGTGGACGGCCTCCAGGTGGAGGGCACGTACCGCGCCCACCAGGTGCCACTGTCGGGGGTACGCGACAACCCGGCCCACCTGGCCGAGTTGGAGCGGTGGCTGCGCAGCTATCAGCCCGAGGAGCTGTTCGACGCCACCGGCGCGCCGGTGGACGAGCTGCGGACGCTGCCGCCGCGCGGGGACCGGCGGATGAGCGCCAACCCGGTCACCAACGGTGGCGTGGTGTTGCGCGACCTGGCCCTGCCCGACTTCCGCGACTACGGAGTGGACGTCCCCGAACCGGGCCAGCCGATGGCCGGTGCGACAGGGGTGCTCGGCCCGTGGATCCGCGACGTCATCAGCGCCAACCCGGAGACGTTCCGACTGTTCGGCCCGGACGAGGTCGCCTCCAACCGGCTGGGCGCGGCGTTCGAGGTGACCGGCCGGGCGTGGGTCGCCGCCACCGTTGCGGGCGACGACCACCTCTCCCCCGACGGCCGGGTCATGGAGGTGCTCTCCGAGCACCTGTGCCAGGGCTGGCTGGAGGGCTACCTGCTGACCGGCCGGCACGGCATCTTCACCAGCTACGAGGCGTTCATCCACATCGTCGACTCCATGCTCAACCAGCACGCCAAGTGGCTCAAGGTGACCCGGGCCATCCCCTGGCGGCAGCCGATCGCCTCGTTGAACTACCTGCTCTCCAGCCACGTCTGGCGGCAGGACCACAACGGCTTCTCCCACCAGGACCCCGGCTTCATCGACCACGTGGTCAACAAGAAGGCCGAGGTGGTGCGGGTCTACCTGCCGCCGGACGCCAACACCCTGCTCGCCACGATGGACCACTGCCTGCGCAGCCGGCACTACATAAACGTGGTGGTGGCCGGCAAGCAACCCGCGCCGAACTGGCTGACGATGACCGAGGCGATCCAGCACACCCGACGCGGCCTGGGGATCTGGGAGTGGGCCAGCAACGACGGGGGCATCGAACCGGACGTGGTGCTGGCCTGTTGCGGGGACGTACCCACCCTGGAGACGTTGGCCGCCGTCGAGCTGCTCCGCCAGCACCTCCCGGACCTGCGGGTGAGACTCGTGAACGTGGTCGACCTGATGCGACTCCAGACGGACACCGAGCACCCGCACGGGCTGACCGACAACGAGTTCGACACCATCTTCACCGAGGACCGGCCGATCATCTTCGCGTACCACGGTTATCCCTGGTTGATCCACCGGCTGACGTACCGCCGCAACAACCACGACAACCTGCACGTACGCGGCTACAAGGAGGAGGGCACCACCACCACCCCGTTCGACATGGTGATGCTCAACGACCTGGACCGATTCCACCTGGTCATCGACGTCATCGACCGGGTACCCGGGCTGGGCGCCCGCGCCGCGCACCTGCGCCAACGGATGGTCGACGCCCGGCAGGCCGCCCGCGACTACACCCGCCGGTACGGCGAGGACGACCCCGAGGTCGCCGAGTGGCGCTGGGTCCGCGAGACCGACCCGACGAACCCCTGAGGAGGACGACGTGCGCGACGCGGAGATCCTGGTCGGCTACGACGGCTCCACCGACGCCTCGATGGCGGTGCAGTGGGCGCTGGAGGAGGCTCGGCACAGCGGCCAACCGGTGCGGCTCGCGTACGTCTTCGAGTGGCTGACCGTGGCCGGCTGGGTCGGCCCGGGTGTGGCGCCCGGGGTCTGGCCGGACGAGACCGCCCGCCGGCAGGTCGAGGACCTGGTCCGCAAGGCCACAGCGGACGCCGCCGCCACCCACCCCGGGCTGACGATCACCGGCGAGGTGTACGACGGACCACCTGCCCTGGTGTTGCAGGAACGTTCGGCCAAGGCCGGCATGCTGGTGCTCGGCAGCCGGGGCCACGGCGGATTCGGTGGCCTGCTGGCCGGGTCCACCGCCGTGTCGGTGGCCGCCCACGCACACTGCCCGGTCGTGGTGGTCCGCGACGGGACGGCAGGTGGGCCGGACGACCCGGTGGCGGTCGGGGTGGACGGTTCGGAGCCGTCGCTTGTGGCGCTCGGCTTCGCCGCGGAACGGGCGGCGCGGCGGCAGGTGCCGTTGCGTGTGCTGCACGCCTGGACTCCGGGCCCCGGTGGGGCGGCCGGGGTGCCCGACGAGCGGGCCGCGGTGGAGCAGTCGCTGGAGCCGTGGCGGCGAACCTTTCCCGAGCTGAGCATGACCGTCGACGTGATCCCGGGCAGCCCGGCGGCGATGCTGATCGAGGCGAGCCGGTCCGCGCAGTCGGTGGTGGTCGGCAGCCGGGGCCGGGGTGGGCTGGCGGGGATGCTGCTCGGCTCGGTCAGCCAGCAGGTGATCCAGCACGCCGGCTGTCCGGTCGCGGTGGTCCGGGAACGCTGACCGCCCGGCGGTCGCCGGCTGCCGACGGCTCGGGTGAGCTGCGGCACCGCCCTGCACCACGCCCGGCTGGCGCTGCGGATCGGGTACGGCCAGCCGGGCCGACCGACCCCCCGACGGGTGGGCAGACCTCGTCGAAACGCAGAAAAGCCGCCCAGGGCATGGTCAACGAGGCCGCCGATTGCGAAACTGCTTCAATCTGCGTGAGCACGGCCAATCGAGGCTCGTGACGTATGTGGCGGCCATGCGTGCCGTCCCGGTGACACCACGTGCCCGAGGCTGGCTCGACGTCGGCTGCAACCCGGACGGAGAAGGCAATGCCCAGCACACCGCTGTCCCTGGCGCAGCCGTCCGCGCGGGCGGCCGAGTTCGGCCGGGACGCGCTCATCGTCTGCGAGAACCTGGTGCGGATCTACCAGACCGGCTCGATCGAGGTGCAGGCGCTGCAGGGGCTGGACCTGGCCGTGGAGAGCGGTGAGCTGGTCGCCGTGGTTGGCGCCTCCGGGTCGGGCAAGTCGACGCTGCTGTCCATCCTGGCCGGCATCGACGCCCCCACCGCCGGGCGGGTCCGGGTCGACCGCTGGAATCTGCTGGCGATGTCCCGCGCGGACCGGGTGGACTACCGGCGGCGCACCGTGGGGTTCGTCCGGCAGCAGACAGCGAGCAACCTGATCCCCTACCTGACCGCACGGGAGATGGTGGACCTGCCGATGACGGCGGCCCGTACCGCGAAGCAGGAGCGCCGGGAGCGCGCGGCCGAGCTGCTGGACAGCCTCGGTGTCGCCGACTGCGCCGACCGACGCCCCGGGCAACTCTCCGGAGGGCAGCAGATGCGGGTCGCGATCGCCGTGGCGCTTGCCAACCAGCCGCGGGTCCTGCTCGCCGACGAGCCGACCGGCGAGCTGGACGCCGCCACGTCCGCGGAGGTCTTCGGCGTGCTGCGGGACGTCAACCGGCGCTACGGCGTCACCGTTGTCGTGGTGACCCACGACCCGGAGGTCAGCGGTCAGGTCGAACGGACCGTCGCCATCCGGGACGGGCGCACCAGCAGCGAGGTGCTGCGCCGCACCACCACCGACGCGGCGGGTGACACCCACCTGATCGCCGAGGAGTACGCCGTGATGGACCGGGCCGGGCGGGTCCAGGTGCCCCGCGAGTTCCGCCAGGCGCTGGCGCTGACCCGACGGGTCCGGCTGGCCCTGGAAGCCGACCACATCACGATCCGCCCCGACTCGGGAAGCGGCGAATGAGCGGCGAGCCGCTGCTTCGCGTGCGCGGCGTACACCGGCGCTTCCGCACCGGGCCGACCGTCGTCCATGCCCTGCGCGGCGTGTCGTTCGACGTGGCCGCCGGTTCCATGGTGGCGCTCGTCGGCCGGTCCGGCTCGGGCAAGACCACCCTACTCAACGTCATCGGCGGCCTGGACCGCCCGGACGCCGGCACCGTGCACGTCGACGGCACCGACGTCACCGCGCTCGACGAGGACGGCCTGTCCCGGCTGCGGCGCGAGAAGGTGTCGTACGTCTTCCAGAGCTTCGGGTTGATCCCGGTGCTGTCGGCCGCGGAAAATGTCGCCGCCCCGCTGCGGCTGGCCCGCGTCGCCCCGGCCGAGCGTGAGCGGCGGGTCGAGTTGCTGCTGGAGCTGATCGGCCTGGCCGACCACGCCCGGCAGCGGCCGGCCGAGCTGTCCGGCGGCCAGCAGCAGCGGGTGGCGATCGCCCGCGCGCTGGCCGCCTCGCCCCAGCTTCTGCTCGCCGACGAGCCCACCGGGCAACTGGACGCCGAGACCGGCCTGTCGGTGATGGCACTGCTGCGCGGGATAGTGGAATCCGAAGGCGTCACCGTTGTGGTGTCGACGCACGACGCGGTGATGATGGCCCTGGCCGACCGGGTGATCCGCATCCACGACGGGCACCTCGACGAACAGGCGGCCGGGCAGCCGGGCGAGCCCGTGCCGGACGCCAGGTGACGCGACGATGCTGAGGCTGGTCAGCCGGCGCGCCCGCGCGCAGTGGCCGTTGCTGGCTGCCCTCCTCGGGGTCGTCACGATCGGCGCGACCCTGCTGGGCACCTGCACCCTGCTGAGCACCCGCACCGCCGAGCGGGCGCTGGAGATCGCCATGGCCCGCGCCGCCCCCGCCGCCGTCGACGTGACCGTCTACACCGGGTCGGTCGAGGGCCGGGACGCGGCGTCCGTCGCCGCCGACACCCGCAGCGCGGTGGCCTCCGCGCTCGCACCGTTCCCGGTGAGGGCAACCGCGCGGGCATCGACAGTGCTGCGGGCGCTGCCGCCCGCGCTCGCCCCGGGCACCACCGTCGCGCCCCAGGCGTACCTGTCCGGGCTGGACGACCTGCCGGCCCGAGCCGAGCTGGTCACCGGGCGCTGGCCGCAGCACCCTGGCGACGCGGTGCTGCTGGAGTCCACCGCCCACCTGCTCGGCCTCACCCCCGGTCGCCGGGTGCGCCTCGGCGCCGAGCTGGCCCACGCGCCCGTCCCGGCCATCGACGTGACAGTCGTCGGTGTGGTACGCCCCCTGCCGGGGCGCGGCTGGGACCGCGACCCGCTGGCCGCGGCCGGCTCCGCCATCGGCTACTGGGACGGCCGATTCATGCAGCCGGTAAACGCCTACGGCCCGTTCCTCGTCGACCTCGCCGACCTGGTCACCACCGGCGCCACAGTCGACCGGATGGAGGTCACCACCCATCCGGACCTGTCCCACGCCCACCGCCGCGACCTGGAGGCCGTCGCCGCGGCGGTGCGCGGTGCCGACCGCCGGCTGGCCGGCACCCTCGGCGACCGCGTCCAGCTCGCCCGTGTCGCCTCCGACCTGCCGCTGACCCTGCGATCCGCAGACGACCAACGGCACGTCACCGCCGCCGTCGTGCTCGCCATCGCCGTCCTCGGCAGTGTCCTGACCGCGACGGCACTCGTCCTCGCCGGCCGGCTGACCGCGGGCATCCGCGCCGACGAGACCGCCCTGCGGTCCGCCCTGGGCACCAGCGGCCGCCAACTCGCCGCCACCGCGACACTCGAGGCCGGGCTCGTCGCCGCCGTCGCCGCCGCGCTCGCGATACCGGCCTCGTCGGCCCTGCACGCCGGCCTGACCCACCTGCCGCCGCTGGACGGCGCCGGCCTGACCGTCCGGCCGGCCATCGCCGGTGCCCAGGTCCTCGCGGTCGCCGGCGGCGCGCTGGCGCTCGCCGCTGTCCTCACCGTCCTGGCGATCCGGCCCGTCCCGGCACCCGGCGACCGGCGCACCCGCCGCGAACTGCTGGCCCGATCCGGTGCCGACCTGATCCTCGCGGTATTCGCCGCCGCCGGCTGGTGGCAGCTGTACGCGCAGCCCGCCACCGCCAGCCCACGCGCCGACGCGGTCCGGGTGCTCGCGCCGGCGCTGCTGCTCACCGCGGGCGCCGCCCTGGCGCTCCGGGTGGTCCTGCCCGCCCTGCGCGGCGCCGACCGGCTGGCGTACCGCGCCCGCGGGCTGGCGCTTCCCTTGGCGGTTTCCGAGAGCGCCCGCCGGCCCCAGGCGGTCGCCGCCGGGCTGCTCGTCGGGCTGGCCTGCGCGGCCGGGACCTTCGGCCTCGCCTTCGACGCCACGTGGCACCAGTCGCAGCGCGACCAGGCCGCGCTCGCCGTCGGCACCGATCTGGCACTCACCCTCGGCACGGCGCCGGTGGCCGGCGACGGCGCGGTCGTCAGCGCCGCCACCGCGGGGGCGGTCAGTCCGGTCCTCGACCGGGGTACCAGCGTCGGTCAGTGGCTCGGCACCGCCGGCGAGGCGCCGCGCCTGGTCGCCGTCGACACCACCCGCGCGGACGCGCTGCTGCGCGGGCGGTTGGACGACGACCGCGGATGGGCCGACGTTGGCGCCACGCTGGCACCACGTACCCGGGTCACCGGCCTCGCCATCCCGACAGGCGCGCCGCTCGTCCTGAGCGGGACCGCGGTCAGTGACACCCCGCTCGTTGTGAGGCCCCGGCTGCTGGTGCAGGACGCCACCGGCCTCCGCACCTCCTGTACCGGTCCAGCCGTACCGCTCGACGGCCGGGAGGTTCGACTGCCGACCTGCGCGACGGCTGACGGGCAGCACCTCGTCGCGGTCGCCCTGCCGGTCACCACCGACGCGGTCGGCAGACCCGTCGCCGTGGCCGTCACGCTCACCGTCCCGTCCGCCGGGTCGGCGGAGAGGTCCACTGACGGATCGGACTGGACCGCCACGTCCGCGCCGCCGGTCCCGACCAAGCTGAGCGACCCGACCGTCACGGTGTCCGCCACGCCGACGGGAACGGCGCTGCGGATGGCCGCGACCGTCGACCTCGGCGGCGCCGAGGACGCCGCCCGGACCCTGGTCGCCAGCGCCTTCCCGGACCCCGGCCCGGTGCCCGTCGCCGTCTCCGCCCGCTTCGCCAGCGAGGTCGGTGCCGAGATCGGTAGCCAGCTCAGCGTCACGGTCGGCATCACGCCCGTCCCGATCGTCGTCACCGAGGTCGTGCCGGCCGTACCGTCCGCACCCGGCGCCGTCGCCGTCCTGGCCGACCTGGACACGCTGTCCCGCGCACGCGTCGTCACCGGCGACCTCACGTTCCCGGTCGACGCCTGGTGGGTGGGCCACCCAGCCGACGGTGCCGCCGAGCGGGCCACCGCCCAGCACCTGGGCACCGTCGTGACCCTCGAGGCGGAGACCGCCCGCCTCACCGGCGGCCCGCTGCGCGCCGGGCTGCCGGCCGCGCTCCGGCTCATCGTCCCGGCCGCGGCGCTGCTGCTGCTCGCCGGCGTCGTCCTGCACGTCACCTGCGACCTCCAGGTCCGCGCCGTCGAGGTGGCGCGGCTGCGCGGCCTGGGAATGTCCCGGCGCGGCATCCGGGGCGTGCTGCTCGGCCAGCACGCCGGCGTACTGCTGCCCCTGCTCGCGGCGGGCGCGGCCGTCGGCGCGCTCGCCACCCGCGTCGTCACTCCCCTGCTCGTGCGCTCCGACACCGGCGCCGCGCCCGTTCCGGCCGCCCAGCCACACTGGCCGTGGCCGGCCGAGGCCACACTGCTCGCCGTCCTGCTGCTCGGATGCCTGCTGGCGGTCGCCGTCGTGGTCGCCGTGCAGGTCCGCCGGGCCGACGCCGCGCACCTGCGGGTGGCGCCGTGAAGCGGTGGCTGACCCGCAGGTGGCCGGCGCCGCACTGGCCCAGCATCCGCGGCCGGGCCCGTACCGACGCCGGACCGCTGCTGCTCACCGCCGCCGTCATCGCGGCCGTGGCGCTGCTCGCCGGGGCCGTGCCGGCGCTGCTCAGCGCCGCCGCCGACAGCGCCGTGCAGGACACGGTCCGCCGCGCCGGCCAGGACTCGAACGTCCTCGCACACGCCGACTGGGAACGCGACGACGGCCCGACCGGCGGGCGGGTCCGGGCACCCCGCCTCGCCGACGCCGTCGACGACTTCCGCGCCCGGGCGACCTACGCGCTCGGACCCGACCTGGACGCCGCGCTGCTCCCGCCCATCGCCGTCGTCACCGGCCCGATCCTCAAGGTCACGAACGGCAGCGTGCCGCGTACCTTCCAGTTCACCTACCTGACCGGTGACCTCGGTGGCCCGGCCGTGACCTGGATCGCCGGAAACGCGCCCGGCTCCGCTGTCCCCGACGACTACGTCGAGACGCCCTACGGCGGACCGCCCTGGCCGGTGCAGGTCGGCCTCTCCGAGGCGGACGCCGCCGCACTTGACCTCGGCCCCGGCGATCGGATCCCGGTCCGGGACGGCCGGGGTCGCGACAAGGACGTCCGGGTCAGCGGGATCTACCGACCCGCGGACGGCGGCGACCCCGCCTGGCGACTCGCCCCGTCGCTCCTGCGCCCCGTGCCCGGCGCCGACGGCGTGGGGACCACCCGGTTCGCCGGCCTGCTGTCGCGCGAGTCGTTACCGGACGCCCGGCTCGCCGTCGACCAGGACCAACTACGGCGCACCGTCCACTTCGCCACGGAGCCCGACGCGCTCACCTGGGACACCACCGCGGCTCTCGCCGGCCAGGTGGTCAAGCTCAAGGCGGCCTCCGGCTCGTCAGGCGAGCGCGACCAGTCCCTGAAGTGGGAATCGCAGCTCGACACGGCGCTGCGCGACGCCCGGACACGGATCAGCGCCGTCGCCGCACAGGCCGCCGTCCTGCTCACCGGGGTGCTGACCGCCACGGTACTGGTCCTGCTGCTCGCCGCCGAACTGCTGGTCCGCCGCCGTACCCCGGCGTTGAGCGCCGCCCGACAGCGTGGGGCGGCGCTACCCGACCTCGGTACGGAACTGACCATCGAGTCCACTGTGGTGTCCCTGTCGGCCGCCGCCGTCGGGCTCGCACTCGCCCGCGCGGCGGCGCCGGGCGTCGCGTGGGCCTGGGCCGTTCCCGCTGTCCTGGCCGGTGCCGTCGCCGGGCCGGCGTTCGGCACCCTCGCCGCCGCCCGCGCCAGCCGCGACCGGCGTCAACCCGCCAACCCGGCCGCTCGGCGCTGGATCCGGGCCACCGGCCACCTGCGCCGCGCCGCCGTGGAGACCGCTGTCCTGATCGCCGCGGTCGCCGCCTTCGGCACGCTGCACCAGCGCGGGCTGCTGCCCGTCGGCTCCGACGGCGACACCGGTGAGCTGACCGGCGACCTGATCCTGCCGATCAGCGCCCCCGCTCTGGGCGCGCTCGTCGGCGCGCTCGTCCTGCTCCGGCTGCTACCCCTCGGGGCGCGGTTCGCGCTCCGACAGGCCCTGCGCTCGCGCCGCCCGCTGGCCGTATTCGGTGCCGCCCGGGCGGCCACAACGGCCGGGCGCGCGCTGCCGCTGCTGGTTCTGGTCAGCACCACGGCGCTCGCGTCGTTCGCGCTCGTCCTCGGCACCACCGTCACCCGGGGTCTGGCCGACGGCTCGTGGAGCACCGTCGGCGCCGACGCCCGCCTGGACGTCGGCGCCGGCGCCGAGGCCGCCACACCCGCACTCGCCGAGCGCATCGCTGCCGCACCCGGGGTGGGGCAGGTCGTCGTCGCCCAGGTGACCGACTCGGCGCGCGTCCTGACCGAATCGACACCGCTCACCCCACGACTGGTCATCGTGGACGCCGACGCGTTCGAGCGCCTGCTGGCCACCACCCCGCTGCCCGACGCGCCGGAGCTGACCCGGCTCACGGCACCCGGTCCCGGCCCCGGGGACGTCCCGGCGCTGGTCCGATCGAGCGACGGCGTTCTGCCGGCCGGTACGCGGTTGCAGCTCACCCGGGACGACGCCCCGGCGATCCATCTCACCGCGGTCGGTACCGCTCCCTCCGTCGGCGGCGCCGGAGACGTCGTCATCGTGGACGCCGCAGCCCTCGCCGACGCCGGGCTGCCCGCCGTTCCGAACACCGTCTGGGTGACCGGTTCCGGCGCGGCGCGGGCCGTGTCGAACAGCGGGGTCGCCGCCGACGTGGTGCTGCGCGCGGACGCCCTGCGGACGCAGCGGGCGGCGCCACTGACCACAGGGCTGCTACGGCTGGCGTGGACGGCCGCCGCGGTACTGCTGGCGCTGGGCCTGCTCGGCCTCACGCTCGCCGCCGCCGCGGGTGCGTCCGAGCGGTGGCAGACCCTGACCCGACTGCGGACCCTCGGCCTGCGGCCACGCGACGCCCGCTGGGTCGCCGCCGGGGAGCTGCTGCCGCCGGTCGTGGTCACCGCGGTGTGCGGCCCGCTACTCGGGGCCCTGCTCGCACGTTCGCTGCTCGGCCCGCTCGACCTGCGGCTGCTCACCGGCCAGGCCGCCGACCCGGGCGCGGTCCTGCCGTGGTGGCTGCTCGGCCTGGTGAGCGTGGCGCTGCTGGCGGCGGCCGCCGCGGTCGTACCTGTCGAGTCGGCGCTGCGGCGACGCGACCGGCTGGGCGAGGTGCTCCGCGCCGGCGATTGACAGGCCAGTGGCACTGCCGGGTGGTGGTTCGAGATCCGGTGGCGGATCTGCCCGCGGCAGCACCGTCAGGTGAGCAGCCGGTCCAGTGGTCGCGGGATCGCGCCCGGGTCGAGGGCACGGACGAGCGCGCGAGCGTAGCGCGCCTTACGGCCGCTCATCGTGCCCATGAAGCGGCGCAGTTGCCGCTCGATCGTCCGCCCACGCTGCGCGGGCTGGTTCTGGAAGACCCGGAACCGGGCCAGATCCCGCTCGGCGTCGATGACCCGCTCGACACCGACGCTGCCGAGCGCGCGGATCAGCTCGTCCTCCAGGTCGGTCACGCAGACCTGGAAGCCGAGCGCCTCCATGTCCGGGCGGGTCAGGTCGCCGCCGAAGCCGGCCTGCTCCAGCCCCCGCCGGGAGAAGCCCTCCTCGGCCTCGTCGCAGAGCCCTCGTACGGTCAGTGCCAGCCCCTGCGCGCCGAAGAGCCGCAGGTACCTGGCGACACTCATCGCGCCGCCGATCGGCAGGACGCACACGCCCTCGCCGGCCAGGTCGCGGCCCCGCCGCTCGGCAAGTGCCTCGACCGCGCACTGGTCGCTGAAGCCCTCGACGAGCACCACGGTGCTCAGGTCGTCGGCCACCTCACGGGCCACTGTGGCGGCTGCCGCGGCGTCGGCACCGCCAGCCGCCCAGACCTGCACGGCACCTCGGAAACGGTCCGGCTCTCGCACAGGGCAGAGTCTCGCAACCTCCGATGAGGACCGCCACCGGATTGGGTACGGCAACGGCTCGTCACCGGGTTTCGATGACGAGCCGTCTTCTCTGGTGGGCGATACTGGGTTTGAACCAGTGACCTCTTCCGTGTCAAGGAAGCGCGCTCCCACTGCGCCAATCGCCCGTGGTGACCGCCGGAACCGGCAGTCAGCCCCCGTCGGGGCGAATCACGAGCGGACGACGGGATTCGAACCCGCGACCCTCACCTTGGCAAGGTGATGCGCTACCAGCTGCGCTACGTCCGCACGTCCCCGGCAAGCGCCGGCGACAGGTGAACTCTACCCGATGCCAAGATCGCTTGACGCGGCACCCTGGGCGGTGACGGTTGCGCTGGTCCGGGCCGGGGTACTGAGGGGCACGACAGCACACCACACCCCCTAAGGAGGCTGTCGTGGGTATCGGCACCAGCATCTTCCTGATCGCGCTCGGCGCGATCCTCACCTTCGCGCTGGACGCGAGCGTCGGCGGCATCAACCTCGACGTGGTCGGCTGGATCCTGATGGGCGCCGGCGTCCTCGGCCTGATCATGACCACGCTGATCTGGGGACGCCGCCGCCAGGTGGTCACCACCACCGAGCAGCCGGTGGAGTACCAGCGGGTCGAGGAACGGCGGGACATCGCCCCGCCGCTGTGACCCGACCACGCCCCACCGCCGGCGCAGCCGGCGGAGCGCGCCATGCCGGGCCGGCCGCCTCGACGAGGGCAGCCGGCCCGTCGCCGTAGGTACCGGCCCGTCGTACGGCGGTCAGTCCAGGCAGGTGAGCGCGACTTCGGCGTACCGCGTCAGCGCCGCCCGGTCCGGGTTGATGGCGCCCATCACCCGTAGACCCTGGAGGCTGGTCACCAGGAACCCGGCCAGGTCGCTGGCGCTGCGGTCGGACGTGATCTGACCCCGTAGCTGCGCCTCGGCGAGCAGGTCGTAGAGCGCCAACTCAAGGGACTGGGTGGTGGAGCGGAGCCGCTCGGCGACCCGCAGGTCCTGGTGGGCCCGTTCCATCGACGCCCCGACGATGAGGCAGGCGAGGTGCTGGCCGTCGCCGGTGATGTCGTCCACCGTGCCGATGAACACCTCGCGGATGACCGCCCGCGCGTCGTTGCCGGAGCGCAGCAGATCGACCATCGGCGCGGCGTAACGCTGCCGGTAGAGGTCGAGCACCGCCAGGTAGAGGCCGTCCTTGCTGCCGAAGGCGGCGTAGATCGAGCCGCTGCCCAGGCCGGTCGCCTCGGAGAGGTCGCGCATGGAGGTGCCCTCGTACCCCTTGCTCCGGAACACGTCCATGGCGGCGGCGACCGCGGCGTCGAAGTCGAACTCGCGGGTTCGTGCCATGCCCGGAACGCTACCCGCTATCTGGAACGATCGACAAAGTACCGCCGGTCACAGCCCTCGGATGCGCCATTTCCCCAGGTGAGGACCGCACGGAGGCCGCCCCAACATCCGGATCATGGAGTCTCTCGACACGGTGCTTGCCGCGCACCGGGCGACACGTTCGTGCCGGCCTACACCCGGGTGTCCGGAATTCCGGCCGCCGGGGTGGCCGCGACGATCGAGCGGGAGAAGGCGTTCACCGGCGACGGCAGGGTGCTCAGACTGGCCGGGCCGCCTCGGCTTCCGGCCGGTGGGCGAGTTCCGCGTGTTGACGTTCTAGATCGACTCGGTTTCGCGGAAAGCGCGGTGTTCCCGCGAGGTTGACAGCGCGACTTCACCGAAGCCGAGTGGATCACGCCCAGGGCCGACCGTCCGCCACAAACACGAGCGGCTCGTCACCGGAAACCGGTAACGAGCCGCTGATCTGCTGGTGGGCGATACTGGGTTTGAACCAGTGACCTCTTCCGTGTCAAGGAAGCGCGCTCCCACTGCGCCAATCGCCCGTGCTTGTTGCCGAGGTGGGGACGGGATTTGAACCCGCGTACACGGCTTTGCAGGCCGTTGCCTCGCCTCTCGGCCACCCCACCGAGGTTGCCCCCGTCATGCGTGGCGGCAGCTCCGAGCGGACGACGGGATTCGAACCCGCGACCCTCACCTTGGCAAGGTGATGCGCTACCAGCTGCGCTACGTCCGCACGCCCCCGGACGTTCCCGGGTGACGGATGAGAACTTTAGCCGAGCCGGTGAAAGACTGCCAACTCGGGGTCACCTCGGCGCGTCCCGTCGAGGGCGGGCGGGATCGGGACCACCACCGGCAGGCTTCCTAGGGGGCTGGTCAGGTGCCGCCGACGGCCACCGACCGTCACGCTCGGCCGCCACCGGCCGATGACGGCCATCACTGCGCCGAACGCCGGCCACCAGGCACTTCGTACGTCCTCCACTCGCGGCGGACCTCGGTGAACGCTCTCTCAGGAACGATCGACGGCACCCCGAGGAAGTGTCCGGCTTCCGACTGTCGCATCGCGGATCCGGCCGCAGCGGTAACTGTTCGTGTTCAGTCGGATGGGCTACGGTAACGGTCGTGACGAGACGTGCGGCCGAGATCCGCCTGGATGCCCTGCTGCGCACCGCCTGTGACGTGATCGTGGAGCGCGGTCTGGCCAACACCCGCACGGCCGACGTGGCACAGGCCGCCGGCGTGAGTCAGGCACTTGTGTTCTACCACTTCGCCACCAAGGAGCGCCTGCTCGCGCAGGCCTTCGCGTACGCGGTCGAGCAGGATCTGGCCCGACTGGACACGGTGACCCGCTCCTCGGCTCCCCCGCTGACCAAACTCCGCCGGATCCTCAAGCTCTACACCCCCGCCGGTCGGGCGACCTCGTGGTCGATGTGGATCGACGGGTGGTCCGAGTCGCTGCGTACCCCGGAGTTGGAAAAGGTGTCCCGCCGGCTCGACCTGCGCTGGCGGCAGGACCTGGCCGAGGTGATCTCCGCCGGGGTGGCCGACGGCACCTTCCAGTGCGCCGACCCGGACGGGGCCGCCTGGCGAATCAGCGCGGTGATGGACGGCCTCGCCGTCCAGCTCGCCGTGCACGACCGGGTGATCTCCCGTCGGCAGTTCGGCGAGTGGGTCCGGCTGGTCACCGCCCGGGAGCTCGGCCTGGATCTCACCGCCCTGGACTGAGCCGGGCAGCCAGCGCAATCACCCACACCAGGCCTGGCAAAACGGCTCGGCCCGGCCCGCCGACCGGAACAATCGGCAGCATGGATCTGCTGGAGGCGTACCGCCGGAGCCTGGCCGAATTCGTCGACCGGGTGGACCAGATCGAGGCCGGCCAGTGGTCCGACCCGACACCCTGCTCCGACTGGGACGTACGCACGCTCGTCAACCACGTGGTCAGTGAGGACCGGTGGAGCGTCCCGCTGCTCGCCGGCCGGACCATCGACGAGGTCGGCGACCGACTCGACGGCGACCAGCTCGGCGACGACCCGATCGCGGTGGCGCGGGAGGCGGCCGCGCAGGCCGAGATCGCCGCCACCCATCCGGGCACGCTCGACCGCAGCGTGCACCTCTCCGCCGGCGAGACCCCGGCCGCGGAATACCTTCAGCAACTCCTCGCCGAGCATCTCGTCCACGGCTGGGACGTGGCGGTGGCGATCGGCGCGCAACCGCGGTTCGACAGGGACGTGGTGCACGTGGCCACCCGGTGGTTCGCCGGCCAGATCGACGACTACCGCCGCAACAACCTGGTCCGGACCGGGGTGCGGGTGCCCGACGACGCCGACGAGCAGGACCAGCTGCTGGCCGCCTTCGGCCGCGACCCCGACTGGACACCTGACGACTGACCTCGCGCGGCGGGCCCGACGAGCGACCACCCGGGGCGTCACCGGCGGCGGTGCACGTTGGCGCGCGCCACGTCGCCGCCGTAGTGGGCGAGCACCCGACGGTCCATCACCCGTCGCCACAGCGGTGGCACGAGCGCGACGACCACCATCGTGGCGTAACCGGCCGGCAGCCGCGGTGAGGTGTCGAAGGTGCGCAGGGTCTGGTAGCGGCGCAGCGGGTTGGCGTGATGGTCGCTGTGCCGCTGGAGCTGGAAGAGGAAGACGTTGGTGACCACGCGGTCGCTGTTCCAGCTGTGCCGAGGGTCCACCTTCTCGTAGCGGCCGGCGGCGGTGCGTTGCCGGGCCAGCCCGTAGTGCTCCAGGTAGTTGACCACCTCCAGCAGGGAGAAGCCGACCACCGCCTGGAGGACCAGGAACGGCAGCACCCCGGGGCCGAAGGCCAGGGTCAGCGCCGCGTACAGCAGCAGGGTCATGGCCCAGGCGTTGAGCACGTCGTTGCGGTGGGTCCAGGGTGACCGGCCGCGGATCCGGAACCGAGAGGTCTCCAACCGCCACGCCGAGCGCAGGCTGCCGAAGACGGTACGCGGCCAGAACGCCCAGAGGCTCTCCCCCAGCCGGGAGCTGGCCGGATCTTCCCGGGTGGCGACCCGTACGTGGTGGCCGCGGTTGTGCTCGACGTGGAAGTGCCCGTAGCCGGTCGGTGCCAGGGCCACCTTGGACAGCCAGCGCTCCACCCGCTCCCGCTTGTGGCCCAGCTCGTGGGCGGTGTTGATGGCGATGCCGTTGACCACGCCGACCGTGGCGACCAGGCCGGCGGCAGCCGGCATCGAGAGCGTGTCGTGGGTCCACACCGCACCGCAGAGCACCAGGGCCCCGTACTGGGCCGGCAGGTAGAGGTAGGTGAGCCAGCGGTAGTAGCCGTCGGCGGACAGGCGGGGCACCGCCTCCTCCGGTGGGTTCTGCCGGTCGTCGCCGAGCAGCAGGTCGATCACCGGGATCAGGCCGAACACGACGACCGGGGTGAGCCACCAGGCCCAGGCGCCGCCGCCGGCCCGCCACAGCGCGAATCCGGCGAAGGGCAGCGCCGGCACCAGGAGCGCCAGTGGCCAGAGCGCCCTGCGCGGATCTCGCCACCGGGTGGGCTCGACGGTCGGATCGACATCGACGGCCATGACCAACCTCCGGTCTCGCGTCCCTGTTCCGACTGTGGCAGTCGCCCCGGAAATTTACAAGAGGACAGTTTTTGTAAAGTCGACTATTTTCGATCAACCGGCGCGTCGAGCGGCCCGGGCCTTGCCGCCACCACAAGCGACTGATATTCACAAACGCACATGCGTCATCGCGCATCGACGGCCGGCGACCGCCGGCCATTTCGCTCCCACGAGGAGGTCCCGTGCCACTACCCGAATGGTCACCCCCGATGAGCCGGCGGCGACGCCGGCTCATCGCCGTCCTGGCGACGACGGCCATGGTCGCCGCGTTGCTCCCCACCGGCGTGAGCACCGCGGCCCCCACCGGCAGCGCGGCGTCCGCCGAGCGCCGGTCCGGACCGTTCAGCGAGGGGCACGAGCCCGCCGACGTCGACAACCGCACCGGTACGGCGGCACCCGACGCCCGCCAGCGCGGCCTGGCTCGCGCCGCCGACCCCGACGTGCGGTGGAACCGACTCGGCACCCCGCAGGCGCTCGGCCCCGGCCGCACCCCGCTGGCCAGGGGGCTGCCCGCCGACCCGGAGGCCGCCGCCCGCGCCTACCTGACCGCCAACCGCGACCTGTTCGGCCTGGACGCCGCAGCGGTGGCCGCCATGGAACGGGTGCTGGTCCGACCGATCGGCAGCGGCGCCGTGGTCACCCTCCGGCAACGGTTCGGCGACCTGCCCGCCGGGCCGGACGGTCTCGTCACCCTCGCCGTCACCAAGGGCACGGTGCTCTCGGTCAGCTCCTCGCTGGCCCGCAACACCGGCACGCCCGCGCCGGCCACCCGCACCGCCGAGCAGGCGTACGCCGCCGCCCTCGCCGACGCCAGGCTGACGGCCAGCGCGGTGTCCAGCCACACCATCCGGCAGGTGGCAGTGCCCACCCCGCTGGACGGGCCACGGGCCGCCTACGAGGTCACCATGATCGGCGCGGACAGCGAGAACCCAGCCGCGTTCACCAGCTACGTGGACGGCGGCACCGGGCAGGTGCTGGTCCGCGAGGACCTCGTCGACTTCGACTCCGACAACCCGAGCTGGGCGGTCTTCCCCGCCACGCCGCCCCGCGACCTCGGCCCCGGGCAGGACCCCCGGGTGCGCTGGTGCGGCGACTCCGCACCCGGCTGTCAGGCCGCCTTCCGCGACCCGGCCACCGGCCAACCCTGGGACGTCGACGCGGCCACCGGCACACCCACCTTCACCTCGCGCGGCAACTCGGCCAACACGGTGCTCTCCTGGGGTGCCGGCACCCCGATCGTCCCGGCCACCACCAGCCCGGACCGCCGCTACGAGTACCCCTTCACCGACCAGTGGCACCAGGCGAGGTGCAACCCGCAGGCGTTCACCTCCGCCCAGCGCAACGACGCCGACGCGTCGATCGCCAACCTCTTCGCCATGCACAACCGGATGCACGACTGGTCGTACCAGTTGGGCTTCACCGAGTCGGCGTGGAACCTCCAGGCGGTGAACCTCACCCCGGACGGGCTGGGCGGTGACGCCGAGCAGGGCCGCGCCCAGCAGGGCGCGCTCACCGGCAACCGGAACAACGCCAACCAGGGCACCGGGCGCGACGGGCTGCCGCCGACCACGAACATGTACCTGTGGCAGCCGCAGGCCGGTGGCCCGTACCCGCCGTGTGTGGACGGCGACTACGACATGACGGTGATCGGCCACGAATACACCCACGCGATCACCAACCGGATGATCGCCGGCCCGGACAGCGGGATCGGCGGCCACCAGGGCGGAGCGATGGGCGAGTCGTGGGGCGACCTGCTCGCCGCCGAGTACCTCTTCCAGAACGGGTTGCGCGCACCAGGTGAGACGCCCTTCGTGACCGGTGGCTACGTCACCGGCAACCTGGTCAGCGGCATCCGCAACTACGACCTCAGCCGCAGCCCGCTCAACTACTCCGACATCGGCTACAACACCGGCGGCCCCGCCGTGCACGCCGACGGGGAGATCTGGGGCGCCACCAACTTCCGGGTCCGCGCCGCACTCGTCAAGCGGTACGGCCTCGGCACCCCGCAGCGGCAGCTCGACTGCGCACAGGGGAAGGTCGCCGCCGACAAGTGCCCCGGCAACCGGCGCTGGTCGCAGTTGGTCTTCGACTCGTTCCTGCTCCAGGCCGCCAGCCAGGTCAGCATGCTCGACATGCGGGACAACATGCTCACCGCCGACCTGCTCCGCTTCGGCGGCGCCAACCAGGACCTGATCTGGGCCGAGTTCGCCCGCTCCGGGATGGGCCGCGACGCCGCCACCAACGGCGCCGGCGACACCGACCCGACGCCGAGCTTCGCCTCGCCGCGCGGCGGCAACGCGACGCTCACCCTGCGTCCGCGCGGCGACAGCGCCGACGCGCCGATCCGGGTGTACGTCGGGGCGTACGAGGCGCGGGCCACGCCGATCGCGGACACCGACCCGGCGACGTCGATCCCGGACACCGTGGAGCTGGTGGCCGGCACGTACGACCTGCTCGCGGTGGCTCCCGGCTTCGGGCACCAGCGGCTCAGCGTGGACGCCAAGGCCGACCAGGACGGGTATGTGGACCTGCGGATGAGCCGCAACCTGGCGTCCACCGCGTCCGGGGCGACGATCACCGGCGACGGGGTCAACCTGGACCGGATCGCCGACGACACCGAGGCGACGAACTGGGCCTCCCTGGACGGGGTGGCCGGCCGGCAGCTCACCGTGGCGTTGCCCGGGGACGCCCCGCAGACGGTCAAGCGGGTGAACGTCAGCGCGATGCTGCGCCCGGCGATCACCGGCGACGCCGACACCGGCAGTCAGAACGCGCTCAGCGCGCTGCGCTCGTTCGCGGTGTCCGCCTGCGACGCGACGACCACCGACTGCGCGGACCCGGCGCGCTGGCAGCGGATCTACACGAGCGCGGGCGACGCGTTCCCCGGCGAGGCGTACCGGTCGTACAGCCGGGACATCAACCTCCGGACGTTCGCGGTGCCCACCACCCTCGCCACCCACCTGCGCCTGGAGGTGTTGGCGAGCCAGTGCACCGGCGGCCCGCGGTACGCGGGCGAGCAGGACGACGACCCGGCCACGACGACGGACTGCGCGACCGCCAGCCCGGCCCGTACGCAGGTCAGGATCGCCGAGTTCCAGGCGTTCTCGAAGTGACACCGTGGGGGCCGGCGGACTGCCCGCCGGCCCCCACGTCCCCCGATCAGCGGCGGGCCGGTCGCCAACGGTCGGCCGGGACCGGCCGCTCCCAGCGCCGGTCCACCGGCGGATCCTCGGCCTCGTCGGCCGTGGCCCGGGTCAGGTGTCGCAGCCGCAGCAGCAACCCCATCCCGAGGAAGAGCAGCAGCCCGCCGAGCAGGAACGCGGCCTGCACCACGCCGAACCCGCCGGCCTGCGCCACCGGCCGACCGGCCGGTGGCGCGGCGTCGGCCGGGTAGTCCCCCGCCGGCTCCGCCGTCGACGTGTCCTCCTCGACCGGGGCGCTCGCCGGCTCACTGGGCTGCGCCGGGGTGGCGCTCGGCTTCGGCGTGGCGGTGGGGGTGGCGCCCGCGCCCCGCACCGGGCGGGTGGCCGTCTGCCGGGCCAGCAGGCGCGCGTTGGCGTCGTACGCCTCGGCGGCGAGGGTGACCCGCCCCTGGGTGACGTCCTCGGCGAAGGCCACCCGGTAGCGTGCCGTGACCGTGCGGCCCGGGCAGAGCGTGCCCGGGTCGAGCTGCCGGTCGGTCAGCCGGGCCACGTCACCCTCGGTCCGGATCTCCAGGGGAAAGTCCCCGGCCTCCTCCACCCGGTCCATCTTCACCTGGTCGAGTCGGATGCCCTGCACGCTGAGCACCATCGACCAGCGCACCTTCAGGCATCCGCCGCGCCGATCCGTCTGGGACACCACCGCGGAGATCGTCCGCACCTGATCCCCGGCGGTGAACCGGGCCGGCAGGCCGCTCATCTCGGTGGCGAAGGCCGCCTGCGCCGGCGCGGCCAGGGTCAGCACCGCCCCGGTCACGCCGGCAACCAGAGCCCCGACCCGCAGCGCGTACCGCCACACGATCACCACCACCTCGCCTCTTCTCGTCGCTCCCGGGAAACGCTAGGAGGAAACGGGCGGGCCGGACAGAGGGGTGTCTTCGCATCGGACGCCAAGGACGGGTGGTGATTTCACCGAGAGTGGTGAACCCCTTACCCGCACTGCCGTCTCCTCGACGCACCTCCCCGCGTCGGCGGGGTTGCCGGTGCGCGAGAATCGCCAGGTGTCCGAGCTCTCCAGCACGTTCGTCCGGCTGCACGCCCGGCTGGCCCCGGTCCCCTTCGTCCCCGAGGTGCGACTGCACCAGGCCGACGAGCCGATCGGGCTGTGGGAGCTGACCGAGGGCGAGTTCTCCACCGACCGGCCTCCGCCGTTCTGGGCGTTCGCCTGGGCCGGCGGTCAGGCCCTCGCCCGCTACGTGACCGACCACCCGGAGCTGGTCGCCGGCCGCCGGGTGCTCGACCTCGCCTCCGGCTCCGGCCTGGTGGCCATCGCCGCCGCCCGCGCCGGGGCGGCGGCGGTGCGGGCCGTCGAGGTGGACGAGCTGGCGGTGGCGGCCGTCGCGCTCAACGCCGAGGCCAACGGGGTACGCGTCGACGCCGAGTTCGGCGACATCCTCGACTCCGACGCCGGAGACGCCGAGGTGGTGCTCGCCGGTGACGTCTTCTACAGCGACGCGATGGCCCGGCGGGTGCTGCGCTTCCTGCTGCGTGCCGCCCGTGCCGGGGCGCCGGCGCTGGTCGGTGACCCCGGCCGGGCGTTCCTGCCCCGCGACCGCTTCGACGAGTTGGCCGCGTACGACGTGCCGGTGCCGGAGGCGCTGGAGAGCGTCCGGGTGAAGCGCACCACCGTCTGGCAGCTGCGCGCCGGGTTGCCGGGAGCCGCCCGCTAGCGTGTCGACGTGCTGTTCTCCAGCTGGGGGTCCGCGGTCCAGGCACCCTGGCCGGACGTCGCCGAGGTGAGCGACCACGTCGGCGTACGCCACCTGGTCGTCACCCGGCACGCGCTGGTCCGTCAGGTCCTGGCCGACCCGGTCAGCTACCGGCCGGACAACGCGCTGGACGCTGTGACACCGATGCCGGTGACCGCGCTGCGGGTGCTCGCCGGGCACCGGTTCCGGCTGCCGCCGACCCTTGCCAACAACTCGGGCGCCAGCCATCCCCAGATCCGGGCGATCGTCGCGGCGGCGTTGCACCCCGAGCGGGTCGCCGCGCAACGGCCCTGGCTCACCGCGCTGGTCCGGGACCGGGTCGCCCGCCTCGGTGCCCGGCTCGACACCGGCGCGCCGGTCGACCTGTACGCGGACCTCGCCGCCGACCTGCCGCTGCTGGTGCTGGCCCGGCTGGTCGAGTTGCCGGACGCACCCGTCGGCGCGGTCAAGGAGTTCGCCCGTGCCGCGCTGGAGTTGTTCTGGGCGCCGCTGGACGCCGACCGGCAGCTCGCACTCGCCACCGAGGTGGGCCGGTTCCACCGCGTACTGCGGGACTTCGCGGCCACCGGCGGCGGGTTGGCCGCCGAGCTGCGCGCGGCCGGGCACTCGCCGGACGTGGTGGTCGGCGCGCTGTTCTTCCTGCTGGTCGCCGGGCAGGAGACCACCTCGCAGTTCCTCACCCTGCTGCTGCACCGGCTGGCCGGCGAGCCCACGGTGCGGGCCGGCCTGCGCACCGGCGACGTCGCGGTGGCCGACGTGGTGGAGGAGGGGCTGCGACTGGAGCCGCCGATCGTCACCTGGCGGCGGGTGGCGGCGACGGACAGCACGCTCGGCGGTACGGCGGTGCCGGCGGGCAGCAGCCTCGTGCTCTGGCTGGGTCGCGCCGGCCGCGACCCGGCGGTCGTCGAGGCGCCCGACGAGTTCCGGCCGGGCCAGCGTGGGTCCCGCCGACACCTGGCGTTCGGGGCGGGCGCCCACCGCTGTGTCGGTGACGTGCTGGCCCGGATGGAGGCGGCAGTGGTGGTGGCCGAGGCCGCACCGCTGCTGGACGGGGTGACGGTGGTCCGCCCGCCCTGGTGCCCGGACAATCTCACCTTCCGGATGCCGGACGCCTTCGTGGTGCGGTCAGTCGAGCGGCCCGCTGACCAGTAGCACGATGCCCCCGACGATCGCGATGGCGCCGACGAGCAGGGCGCCGCCGCCGACGAAGAACCGCGCGACGTCGATGCCCTCCCGCAGCTCGGCCGGATCACGGTCGGGCGCCCCCCACAGGCGGTTCCACGAGCTCTTTGACAACCGTCGGGACTCGGAGTCGACGAACCCGAACAGGTTGAGGGTCATCGTCAGGCCGATGAACCCCAGCAGCACGCCGAAGCCGACGACAGCGAGCACCTGCAGGATCCACCGCGCCATCGGCCGCCTCCGCTCGTCGCATCGATTCCGATCCGAGGCTAGGCCGCCCGGGCAAGACCGCTCGGGGTGATCGTCACGGGGCGCGGCACCTGACCGTGACCCGCTATGTTTCCGGGCGTGTCATCAGCCCCTCCGCGCCGCATCCCCGCAGTGGCAACGCTTCTGACCCTGCTGACGCTGACTTCCTGCACAGTCGGCCCCGGCCACACGATCCACGCGCGGCAGATCACCGCGACCCAGCCGACGCCGTCCGCCCAGCCGACACCCTCGGCCTCGCCGTCCCCGACGACCAAGCCCGTCCCCGGGAGCCTGGACTGGTACGTGTCCCAGGTGCCGACCTTCCCCGAGGCGCCGCCGCCGCAACCGGTGCCGCTGCCCGCGACCGGCGCGGCCCAGTTCTGGCACCGCCTGCCGACCGACCAGAGGGTCGCCTTCATCACCATCGACGACGGTGGGCTGGCCCGCCCGCCCGAGGTGGCCGACTTCATCTGGCGGGCGCACATCCCGGTCACCATGTTCCTCAACTCACCGGCGGCCGAGGAGCACACCGACTACTTCCGGCAGATCCAGGTGGCGGGCGGGGTCGTCGAGAACCACACCATCAACCACACCTCGCTGGCCGGCCGCTCGTACGACCGCCAGAAGCAGGAGATCTGCGGGGCCGCGGACAAGCTGGAGACGTTGTTCGGCAAGCGAGCGACCCTGTTCCGGCCACCCTTCGGCGAGTACGACAGCACCACGTTGAAGGCGGCGCACGACTGCGGCGCGAAGGCGGTCTTCCACTGGACCGAGACCGTGCACGAGGGGAAGGTGCGCTACCAGACCCCGGAGAAGGTGGTGCAGCCCGGCGACGTGCTGCTGATGCACTTCCGGCCGGCGCTGATGGACGACCTGCTCGCCGCGCTCAAGGCGATCCACCGGGCCGGGCTCACGCCGGCGCTGCTTGAGGACTACGTGCGCTGACCGACCCGCCGACGACCTCACGAAAGTCAGGGTCGGATGGTGCCGTTCGGGCGCGGTGCGGCAGCGGGTCGCGCGCCTAGCGTCAGCGCATGATCACATTACGTGGGTTGACGAAACGGTTCGGGGCGACCGTCGCGGTCGACTCGTTGACCGTCGACGTCGCGCCCGGCCGGGTCACCGGCTTCCTCGGCCCCAACGGCGCCGGCAAGTCCACCACCATGCGGATGATCCTCGGGCTGGACCGCCCCACCGCCGGGCAGGCCCTGGTCGGCGGGCGCGCGTACCGGGAACTGCGCCGACCGCTGCACGAGGTGGGTGCGTTGCTCGACGCCCGAGCCATCCACCCGGCCCGGTCCGGCCGGGCCCACCTGTTGGCGATGGCCCGCAGCAACGGCATCCCCGCCCGCCGGGTCGACGAGGTGCTGGACACCGTCGGGCTGGACGCGCGGGCCGCCGGCAAACCGGGCCGGACCCTCTCCCTCGGCATGGGCCAGCGGCTCGGCATCGCCGGCGCGCTGCTCGGTGACCCGCCGGTGCTGATGTTCGACGAACCGGTGAACGGCCTCGACCCGGACGGGGTGCGCTGGGTGCGGCAACTGACGCGCTCGCTCGCCGACCAGGGGCGGACCGTCTTCGTCTCCAGCCACCTGATGAGCGAGATGCAGCTCACCGCCGACCAACTCGTGGTGATCGGCCGGGGCCGGCTGCTCGCCGACGCACCGATCGGCGACGTGATCGCCGGCAGTACGGTCGCCGTCCGGGTGCGCAGCCCGCACCCGGACGGGTTGGCCGCCCTGGCCGAGCGCCTCACGGCCGCCGGGGCGAGCGTGGTGGCGGCCGACCGCGACGAGCTGACCGTCACCGGCACCACCGCGGGCCGGGTCGGTGACCTGGCCTACGAGCTGGGGGTACGACTGCACGAGCTGACCGCGCAGGCCGCGACCCTGGAGCAGGCGTTCATGGAGCTGACCGCCGACAGCGTCGAGTACGCCGGCGGCCCGACCGAGGGTGGGCAACGATGAGCACGCGGACCGACGCGGGCACCCGCCCCGCCAGCACGCCGACCGCCGGTGCGCCGGGCGCCTTCCGGGGGGCGGTGGCCGCCGAGTGGACCAAGCTCTCGTCGGTGCGCAGCACCTGGTGGACGGCGCTGGCCGGGCTGCTGGTGATGGCCGCGAGCGCCGGCCAACTCGCCATCTACGCCGCGAACGCCAACACCAATGACGATCCGGCCGACGACCGGGGGGTCGTCACCGTCGGCAGCGTGCTGATCGACTCGGTCGAGCTGACCCAGTTCGTGGTGCTCGCCCTCGGCCTGCTGGCGATCACCGCCGAGTTCACAAGTGGCACCATCCGGACCACGTTGCAGTGCACCCCGTCACGCGGTCGCGTGCTGCTGGCCAAGGCCGCGGTCGCCGGCACAGTCACCTTCGTCCTCGGGTTGCTGCTCGGCGGCGTCGGCACCCTGGTCGCCCGGCCGGTGCTCGGCGAGTGGGGCAGCGCCCCGGCAGCCGAGACGATCGGCGACATCGTGGCGGTGGCGGTCTACCTGGCGCTGATCGGCGTGTTCGCCCTGGGTCTCGGCGCCGCACTACGCAGTGCGGTGCTCACGATCACCGTGCTCCTCGCCACCCTGATGATCGTGCCGCTGTCCCTTCAGGAACCGGACATCGACGTGTTGAACCGGATCGCCGACGTGTTACCCGGCGTGGCCGGCGGGCACTTCCTGGCCGGCGACACCGAGCCGTACCCGAGTCTGGTCGGGCTGCTCCTGCTCGCCGGGTGGGCCGGTGCCGCACTGCTGCTGGGCCGGGTCGCACTGCGCCGCCGCGACGCCTGACGAGCTGAGCGGGGGCTCTCCGGCCCCCGCTCAGCCGTCGACAAGCCCCGCCTCGTACGCGAGGATCGCCGCCTGCACCCGGTTACGCACGTCCAGCCGGGTGAAGATGCTTGTCAGGTAACTCTTCACGGTGCCCTCCACCAGGTGCAGCCGGCGGGCGATCTCGGCGTTGGACAGCCCCGCCCCGACCAGGGCCAGCACCTCCCGTTCCCGCTCGGTGAGCCCGGCCGTACGGTCCCGCGCGGCGGGGCGGCGGGCCAACCGCCCGGCACCCAGCTCGATCACCCGACGGGCCACCCTCGGCGACAGGTACGCGCCACCGTCGGCCACAGCGTGCACACCGGCGATCAGCTCACGCGGGTCACCGGCCTTGAGCAGGAACCCGTTGGCACCGTGCCCGAGCGCACGGGCCACATGGTCGTCCTCGCCGAACGTGGTCAACATGATCGTCGCGGTCTCCGGCACGATCCGGCGGATCTCGGCGGCGGCGGCCAACCCGTCCAGCCGCGGCATCCGGATGTCAAGCAGCACGACGCGAGGTCGGTGCGCACGGACCAGCTCCACCGCGGCGCGTCCGTCACCGGCCTCGGCCACCACCTCGATGCCTGGATCGGTGGCGAGGATGGCCCGGACGCCGGCCCGGATCATCGCCTCGTCGTCGGCCAGCACCACCCGCACCGGCGCTGCCCCGGCCCTGTCGGTGTCCACTAGGCGATCCACTCCTTGCTGGCCAACCGGCCGTCGGTGAAGCAGAGCCGCCAGGTCGGCTCGGCCAGAGGGAAGTTGCCATCGGTGTAGTACTCGCAGCCGGCCCGGTCCACGCCGACCGGGCTGTCCAACTGCCGCCGGGGCAGACCCTTGAGATCCGACCTGGCCGTGCCGACGCGCATCTGGTCGAAGGTCTCCCGGTCCAGCACCGTCCCGGCGGTCGCCACCGGGTAGTAGACGAAGGAGAGCACCAGGGCGAAGCCGGCCGGGGCCAGGAGCGCCACGAGCAGACTGCGCCGGACCCGTCGGCGGGCGTCGTGCAGCCGCCGCTCCGCGTCCACCGGCCGCTCCGCCGGACCGGGCGCACCGTCACCGGAGCGCGCTGCCCGGCCCTCCGGCTCGATCGCCTCCACCGGCGGCGCGCTGACCGGCAACGCCGCCACCACGGCGAACCCGCCGCCGGCGCGGGGACCGGCGTCGAGCGTCCCACCGGCGAGGCGGACCCGCTCGGCGAGGGCGAGCAAACCGCTGCCCTGCGACGGCGGGGCGGGCGGCGGCCCACCCGGCGGAGCACCGTTCACCACGCTCACCTCGACCCGTTCGCCGTCGCGGGTGAGGCGAACGTCGACCGGGGCGCCCGGCGCGTACCGGGCGGCGTTGGTGAGCGCCTCACGGACGACCCGGTGGGCCGCGTGGCCGGTCATCGCCGGCAGCTCCGCGACCGCCGAGGCGGCGTCCATCCGTACCACCAACCCGGCCTCCCGGGCGTTGTCGACCAGGTCGGCGACGGTCTCTCCACTCGGACGCACCGACGCGCCACCGTCCTCGCGCAGCACCCCGATGATCTCGTGCAGTCGCTCGGTGGCGGCGGAGACGCTGGCCCGCAACTCGCCCGCCGCGGCCCGGTGCCGGTCGTCGAGGTCGGCGGCCACCTCCAGGGCGGCGGCGCGCAACGCGATCAGGCTGAGGTCGTGACCGAGCGAGTCGTGCATCTCCCCGGCGATCCGGGCCCGTTCCCGCAGCCGGATCCGCTCGGCGGCGCCGTTCTTCTCCCGGGTCAGCGCCTCCACGTGGCGACGACCGGCATCGGTCAACTCCTGCTGCTGACGCCGGTACCGGCCCGCCAACCAGGGGAACACCGCGGCGAAGAGCAGCACCGAGGCCAGCAGGAACCAGGTGGCCGAACCGGTGCCGAGCAGACCCAGGTTGAGCGCCGTGCCGCCGGCCGCGATCAGCACGAAGACCCCGGCGGCCGGGCCGGCGGAGTCGGTACGTCGCCCGGCGAGATAGCTGAAGACGGGGATGGCGAAGACGAAATTGCCGTCCACAACCGATCCGGACACCGCCAGGACGAGGGCGACCAACGGTCGGCGTCGACTCGCCACCACGGCCCCGCCGAGCAGCAGCAGCTTGCCGACGAGCAGCGGCAACGCGTACCGCGGGTAGGGCGGGCTGACCCCGGCATAGCCGACCGGGGCCGCGACGACCGCCCAGAGCAGCGCGTCGAGCAGCAGGCGACGCCGCCGGTCCAGCGGACCGGGCGGCGAGGAGTCGAGGATCCGCACGGCGGCCAGGCTACCCACGCCCGACCTGCGCGGACACCGACGAAAGTCAGGTGGTCAGCCGCTCTCCTCGGCCCAGACCCGCCAGTCGTCGAGCACGCCGTGCAGGGCCGGAGTGAGCCAGCCCGGCGCGGAACGACGGAACACCCCCGGGTCCATCGCGCCGGCGCCGTCGGGCAACGCGCCGAGCAGATTGGGCACCAGATCGGTGAGGTTCGTCCAGTGCACCAACTCCGGCCGGCTCGGCCAGGCCCCGATCACCACACCGGCCGGCACCGCCCGCCGGTCGAGCGCCTCCAGGGTCAGCGCGGTGTGGTTGAGCGTGCCCAACCCGGCGCGGGCGACCACCACGGCGGGCGCGCCGAGCGACACCGCCAGGTCCGCCATCGTCCACGGCTCGCCCGACGGACGCAGCCCCATCGGAACCAGCAACCCACCCGCGCCCTCGATCAGCACCAGGTCGTGTTTGTCCGCCTCCGCACGGACGGCGTCCACCGCCTCGTACAACTCCAACGGCGGCAGGTCGGCGACCCGGGCGGCCGCCAGCGGGGCGAGCGGGTCGGGGTAACTGGACAGAGTGCGGCCGGTCAGCGGGGCAGCCAGCCGGTTCACCGCGTCCACATCGCCCGGCTCGCCGCCGGCCGTACCCGTCTGGGCCGGTTTGACCACCGCCACCCGCAGCCCGGCGGCCTGCGCCGCGGCGGCGATCGCCGCGGTCGCCACCGTCTTGCCGACCTCGGTGTCGGTCCCGGTGACCAGGACCGGCCCTTCCCACCCGGTCACCGGGCCACCTCCGCCCGCGAGGCTCGCCAACCCGGCCCAATCCTCGCGTTCACGGGGCACACTCCACGATGACCTCCAAGGCCCGCTCGAAATCCGCCCGGGGCACCCCGGCGCCGACCGTGAGGCGCAGGCGGGAACGGCTGTCCGGGGTGGACGGTGGCCGGAAGCAGCCCACCGCGACACCCCGCTCCCGGCAGTCGGCGGCCCAGGCGGTCGCCGCCTCCGGCCCGGGGGCGGTCACCGAGATCACCGCCGCGTCCGGCGCGGAGACGGTCAGCCCGGCCGCACGCAGTCGACCGACCGCCAGCCGCACCCGGTCGGAGAGCTCCGCGCGCCTGTCGTCATCGACCCGGGCCAGCCGCAGCGCGGCGTGCACCCCGGCGGCGACCGCCGGTGGCAGTGCCGTGTCGAAGATGAACGTACGCCCGGTCTCGACCAGGTGCCGGACGAACTCGGCCGGGCCGGCGACCACACCACCGGCACCACCGAGCGCCTTGGACAGGGTGGCGGTCACCAGCACGTCCGGTGCACCGGCCAGCCCCGCGGCGGCCACCGCGCCGGCGCCGGCCGGACCGGTCACGCCGAGCGCGTGCGCGTCGTCGACCAGCAGGAGCGCACCGTGGCGGCGGGCCACCGCGTGCAGCCGGGCCAGCGGCGCGAGGTCACCGTCGACCGAGAAGACCGACTCGGTCACCACCACCGCCGGGCGGCCCGGAGCGGCCGCGAGCGCGGCAGCCACCGCGTCCACGTCGGCGTGCGGAGTGACCACCGTCTCGGCCCCGGAGATCCGGCAACCGTCGATCAGGGACGCGTGGTTGTGCGCGTCGGAGACGAGCAGCGTCCGAGGTTGGACGAGCGCCCGCAGCGCACCGAGGTTGGCCAGGTAGCCGGAGGAGAAGACGAGGGCGCGGTCGGTGCCGAGCCACTGCGCCAGCTCGTCCTCCAGCGCCTGGTGGGCGTCGGTGGAACCGCGCACCAGACGCGACCCGGTGGCCCCCAGCCCGTACGCCGACAGCGCCGCCGTGGCCGCGGCGATGACCTCCGGGTGGGTGGCCAGGCCGAGGTAGTCGTTGCCGGCCAGATCGGTCACCTGATCGCCAGCGGGTCGCGGGTGCAGTCGCCGGGTCAGCCCCGCCTTCGCCCGCAACCGCGCCCGGCGGTCGAGCGCCGCCAGCCAGTCCGCCACCGTCATCCCCTCGCCGCCGCCCGCGCCGGTCGGCCCGACACCTGCCGGGCGAAATTACCACCCGCCACCGTCAGCCCGACGGATCCACTCGACGCGAGCGGTCGCCGGGCTGCCAGGCCATTCCGGCTGATCGGGGCCTAGTAGGGTACGAGCCATGCCAGAGATCCTCGACCAGGCCCGGACCCAGGTGCTGGGTGACGGTGTCGGCCTCGACCAGGCCGGCGTCCTCGCGGTGCTGAACCTGCCCGACGAGCACCTGCCCGCCGCCCTGCAACTCGCCCACGACGTGCGGATGCGCTGGTGCGGTCCCGAGGTCGAGGTCGAGGGCATCGTCTCGCTGAAGACCGGCGGCTGCCCGGAGGACTGCCACTTCTGCTCCCAGTCCGGCCTGTTCACCTCCCCGGTGCGGTCGGTCTGGCTGGACATCCCGTCGCTTGTCGAGGCGGCGAAGCAGACCGCCAAGACGGGGGCCACCGAGTTCTGCATCGTGGCCGCGGTGCGCGGCCCGGACGCCCGGTTGATGAAGCAGATGCGCGAGGGCGTCGCCGCCATCAAGGCCGAGGTCGACATCCAGGTCGCCGCGTCGCTGGGCATGCTCACCCAGGAGCAGGTCGACGACCTGGTCGACATGGGCGTGCACCGCTACAACCACAACCTGGAGACCTGCCGGTCGTACTTCCCGAACGTGGTCACCACGCACTCCTGGGAGGAGCGCTGGGAGACGCTGCGGATGGTGCGCGACTCCGGCATGGAGGTGTGCTGTGGTGGCATCCTCGGCCTCGGCGAGACCGTCGAGCAGCGGGCCGAGTTCGCCGCGCAGCTCGCCGAGCTGAACCCGCACGAGGTGCCGCTCAACTTCCTCAACCCCCGGCCGGGCACGCCGCTCGGCGACCGTCCGGTGGTGGAGGGCAAGGACGCGCTGCGGGCCATCGCCGCGTTCCGGCTGGCCATGCCCCGCACCATCCTCCGGTACGCGGGTGGTCGGGAGATCACCCTCGGTGACCTGGGCACCCGTGACGGTCTGCTCGGCGGCATCAACGCGGTGATCGTCGGCAACTACCTGACCACGCTGGGTCGGCCGGCGACCGCCGACCTGGACCTGCTCGACGAATTGAAGATGCCGGTCAAGGCGCTTTCTGCCACGCTGTGACGACCATGACGACGACCGAGGTGTGGTGCGACAGGTGCGGTGAGTCGGCGACGGCCGCCGCCCACCCGGGCTGCGCGTCGGCCCGCCAGTTGGAGCCGCCCCGGTTCTGCCACCGGTGCCGCCGCCGGATGAAGGTGCAGGTGCTGCCGGTCGGCTGGTCGGCGGTCTGCGTCGAGCACGGCGAGATCCGGGGCTGAGCCGGTGCTGCGCGGGCGGGCGGTGACCCTGCGACCGGCGACGGTCGCGGACGTGCCGGCTCTCGCGGCGATCCGGGCCGCCCCGGAGGTACGCCGGTGGTGGCGCGGCGGCGACGACCTGACCGATTCCGTGCGCGCCGACCTCGGCGACGACGACCTGCACGTGTACGCGATCGAGCACGACGGCCGGGTGGTCGGTGCGATCCAGTGGCACGCCGAACCGGACCCGGACTACCGGCACGCCAGCATGGACGTCTTCCTCGACCCGGCGGTGCGCGGTGCCGGGCTCGGCGTGGACGCGATCCGCACCCTCACCCGGCACCTGATCGACGAGTACGGCCATCACCGCTTCACCATCGACCCGGCCGCGGCGAACAGCTCCGCGATCCGCGCGTACGCGAAGGTCGGTTTCCGCCCGGTGGGTGTGCTGCGCCGCTACGAGCGCGGCGAGGACGGGCGCTGGCACGACGGCCTCCTGATGGACCTGCTGGCCGACGATCTCGTGGAGTGACTCACCCGTCCCAGCACAGGTGCCCGTCGGGGAGCCGGCGGGCGCCCTCGGCGGGCTGGTGGGGGCTGAGCCGCCCCTCCGGCATGAGGTGCGCCACCGGGGTTCCCCGACCGAGGGTCGCGACGTCGGCGATCAGCCGGCGGTGGCAGCGCCACCAGAGGCTCTCGCTGCACATCACGGCGGTGGTCCGCTGGGCCGCGTCGGTGAGCACCTCGGTCAGCGCCACGTCGAACTCCGGCCGGCGGGTGTACGCGGCGTACGCCCGGAACGCGGCGACCTTCCACCAGGTGTCCGGCTCGGGCTCGCCGGCCCGGACGTGGCGGCGTCCGCCCAGATCCGGCTCCCAGCGGTAGTCGATCCCGTACTCGGGCAACCACCGCTCCAGCTCCTCGCGGTGCACGTCGGGGTTGGTGCGGCTGGCAGGGTACCGTCGCACGTCCACCAGCAGGGCCACCCCGGCCCCGGTCAGCAGCTCTCCCAGCCGCACCCGGTCGGCGGTGCCGTGCCCGACGGTCAGCAACTCCCCCACACGGTTGCCTTGCCCGAAATCCCCTCCGGTTATCCCCGGTCCCGGGCGAGATCTTGCACGGTCACCGCTCCACCCGAGGAACGGCGGCCGCGCAGCTTGACCGCGACGACCACGGCGTACACGATCGGCAGGCCGAGGACGAAGGC
>NZ_JBEZZW010000029.1:0-96101 GCF_040639415.1 Micromonospora sp. NPDC023888
TCACCGATCGGCCTGTCGGTGACGCAAACCTCTTGATCACCTCGGGGTAGGCCGAGGGCTGGGCTACAGGGCGAACAGCAGGGCGGCGTCCAGGAGGACTACTGCGGCGGTGGCGAAGTGGATGCCGAAGGCGACGGCCCTCGTTCCACCGTTGCGGAGCACGATGACGGTGTCGCCCAGCGGGACGAGCGCGACGATCAGCATGAACCACGCGACCGCGTCGGCCGTGGTGAAGGCGATCAGGGCGAGGCCGAGCAGCCCGAAGGTGAGGTCCTTCAGCCCTTTGACCGTCAGGTAGGCGGAATCGCCGTCCGGCCGGGCCGGCACGCCGTACCCGGCGGCTGCGGCCTGCGGCACCAGCAGGAACCGCGCACCGATGAAGACGACGAAGAGGCTGAGTACGACGGCGAGTCCGTAGGCGAGGGGTGACAACATGGTCGGCTCCAGTTCACTAGCGCTGCTAGATGTAAGAGCGACGCTAGCAGAGCAACGACAGCGATGCTAGCGGTGCTAGGGTTGCTGTCATGTCGACTCAGTCGCGCCGGGAGCGCGAGCGGGCGGAACGGGAACGGGCCATCGTCGCCGCCGCCCGCGACCTGGCCCTGACCGAGGGCTGGGACGCGGTCACCACCCGGCGGCTCGCCGCCGAGATCGAGTACAGCCAGCCTGTCCTCTACAGCCACTTCAAGGGCAAGGACGCCATCATGGCGGCGGTCGCCGTCGAGGGCTTCGGCGAGCTGGCCACCGCGCTCGCCTCGGCCCGGGCCTCGGCCGCCGACCCTCGACAGGCCGTCGCCGACGTCGCGGCGGCGTACACCACCTTCGCCGAACAGCGGCCCGCGCTCTATGACGCGATGTTCACCCTCGCCGTGGACCTGCCATTCGCCAGCCAGGGTGTCCCGACCGACCTGGCCCGAGGCTTCGCCGAGCTGGCCGAGGCGGTGCGCCCGGCCGCCGGGGACGACGACCTGGAGGCGGTCACCGAGACGTTCTGGAGTGGCCTGCACGGCCTGGTCACCCTGATGCGCAGCGGCCGGCTCCGCCGCACCGACCACGACCGGCGGCTCGCAGTGCTGGTGGCCCGCTTTTCCCGGTGAGAGTCAGGGCTGACCGAGCCGTCGTCCGCACGGCGCGAGGTGGTCGACCGGCAGGGCACACCGCGCGCCGCCGGGCAGTGGGCGGTCACAGAAGACCCAGTGGCGTACGCCCTGATGGTCCTCCGCCGAGACGGTCACCCCGCCCGGCTCGACCTGCGCGCTGAGCCGGACCAGCACCCGAGCTGCGGTACGCGCGAAGATCCGGGCGCGCAGCAGGTCCGGCGCGGTGATCGGCAGGTGGATCACCCAACGCTCGCTCATCGGTAGCGGCACCGATCGAGGACCTGCCAGGGCCGCGGCGGCTCTTCCCGCCTTCTCGTCGGAGGTGGCTCGTCACGTCGGCTCGCCAGCCGACGGGTCTGGTTGCGCACGTGGCTGCCCTTCGTTGGATGGGATCGACGTGGAGGGGCGGTCTCCACCGATTGCGCTCGGCGGAGACCGCCCGCCCGCGGCCGTCCGGGGGTACGGCAGCGTCGAAGCGGCTGATCAATACTGGGCGAGCCAACCGACTGCAAGGGGCTCCACGTGCCTATCCCGCCCACAATGGACGAGTTGCTCGACGATCTCCTGAAGAAGATCAAGGATGGGACGTATCCGCCTGGGTCCCAGCTCCCGTCCGGGCGCGCGCTGGCAGACGAGTACGACGTCTCGCAGTCCACGATCAGTCGTGCGGTGGCGAAGCTGCGGAAACAGGACGTGCTCGTCGGGCGTCCGGGGCGCGGGGTCTTCGTCGCGGAGTCCCGCAAGCGCTGACCCTCGCTGACTGCCCGGAGCGCGGTGCGCGGGGCGTGACTGCCTGAAGCGTTTCACGAGGCGTGACTGGCCGGAGCGCGGTGCGCGAGGCGTGACTGCCCGGCGTTGCCCGTGCCCGCACCCACCGCGCCCGCACCCATCGCGCCGATCGACTCGGGTTCCAGGAAATCGGGGCATCACAGCGCCTTGGGCACCGCGACTTCCTGAAAACCGAGTCGATCAAGGCCGTGCGTGCGTCAGTCGAAGGACGGCAGCGACGGGCCGAGCACGTCGTCGGCGTCGACGATCGTGTACGCGTACCCCTGCTCGGCGAGGAAGCGCTGCCGGTGCGCCGCGTACTCGGTGTCGATCGTGTCCCGGGACACCACCGTGTAGAAGTGCGCCTGCCGGCCGTCGGCCTTCGGCCGGAGCACCCGACCCAGCCGCTGCGCCTCCTCCTGTCGCGACCCGAACGTCCCCGACACCTGGATCGCCACCGCCGCCTCGGGCAGGTCGATCGAGAAGTTGCCCACCTTCGAGATCACCAGCGTGCGGATCTCACCGGTGCGGAACGCGTCGAACAGCCGTTCCCGCTCCTTGTTCGTGGTCGAACCCTGGATGATCGGCGCGTCGAGGTATTCGCCGAGCTGGTGCAACTGGTCGATGTACGCGCCGATCACCAGCACCTGGTCGTCCGGGTGCCGGTCGACGAGCGCCTTCACCACCGGCAGCTTCGTGCGGGCGGTCGCCGCCATCCGGTAGCGCTCCTCGGCCTCCGCCGTCGCGTACGACATCCGCTCCGCGTCGGTCAGGGTCACCCGGACCTCGGTGCACTCGGCCGGGGCGATCCAGCCCTGCGACTCGATGTCCTTCCACGGCGCGTCGTACCGCTTCGGCCCGATCAGGCTGAACACGTCACCCTCGCGGCCGTCCTCGCGTACCAGAGTGGCGGTGAGGCCCAGCCGGCGGCGGGCCTGGAGGTCCGCGGTGAACCGGAAGATCGGCGCGGGCAGCAGGTGCACCTCGTCGTAGACGACAAGGCCCCAGTCGCGGGCCCCGAACAGGTCCAGGTGGGTGAACGCGCCGCCGCGCCGCGAGGTGAGCACCTGGTACGTGGCGATCGTGACCGGGCGGATCTCCTTGCGCTCGCCCGAGTACTCGCCGATCTCCTCCTCGGTCAGCGACGTGCGGGCGATCAGCTCCCGCTTCCACTGCCGGCCGGCGACCGTGTTGGTGACCAGGATCAGCGTGGTCGCCTTCGCCTCGGCCATCGCCGCCGCGCCGACCAGGGTCTTACCGGCGCCGCACGGCAGCACCACCACACCCGACCCGCCGGCCCAGAACGCCTCGACGGCCTCCCGCTGGTACGACCGCAGCGTCCACGGCTTGCGCCCGTCCTTGCCGGCCTCGGCCAGCTCGATCGGGTGCGCCTCACCGTCCACGTAACCGGCCAGGTCCTCCGCCGGCCAGCCCAGCTTGAGCAGCGCCTGCTTGAGCCGGCCGCGCTCGGACGGGTGCACCCGGATGGTGTCGTCGTCGATCTTGTCGCCGAGCATTCCGGCGAGCTTCTTGCTCTTGGCCACCTCGATCAGCACCAGCCGGTCCAGCGCGCGCAGCACCAGCCCGTACGCGGGGTCGTTGGCGAGCTGGAGCCGCCCGTACCGGTCCATCGTCTCGGCCACGTCCACCAGCAGCGCGTGCGGCACCGGATAACGGGAGTACTTGATCAGCGAATCCACGACCCCCTCGGCGTCGTGCCCCGCCGCGCGGGCGTTCCACAGACCCAGTGGGGTCAGCCGGTAGGTGTGCACGTGCTCCGGCGAGCGTTCCAGCTCCGCGAATGGCGCGATCGCCATCCGGCAGGCCTGCGCGTCGGGGTGGTCGATCTCCAGCAGCAGCGTCTTGTCCGACTGCACGATCAGTGGTCCACCGCTCACGCCAGCGTCCTCTCCTCGGATGACCGACCGGCCGAAACGGGTCGCATACCCGCCGCTGGCCGACCATCCAGTGTTGCACGATGTGGGATCCGCAAAGAAAGATGCTCACCGGTCGCAACCGTGACGGCACTCACGAACGTCTAGTAAAGGGACGACGGCCAGGGGAGGTTCGATGCAACGTGTCCGGATCACTTCCCGGCTGGTCACCCTGGTGGTGGTTGTGCTGGTCGGCGCCGGTGCGTGCGCGTTCGATCCGCAGTCCGGCGGGAGTGGTGGCGGGGGAGCCGCCCCAGCCGGTGCGGCGGAACAGGTAACGGGGGCGAGCGCTGCGCCCGGGCCGGACCAGCGCGGCCGGCCCACACCGGCCGCACCCGCCCCGACATCGAAGACACCCCGGCCTCCGGCGCCGAAACCCACCCGCAGCGTGGCACCGAAGCCGACCACCACCGTTGCGCCGACGGTCGCCGGTTGCCCACAGGGCCAGCACCAGCGTGCGGTGGAGACCTACCTGGCCCGACTGGGCGGGTTCGGGGCGGTGACCGTGGACGGGCGGCAGTCCGCCGCCGACTGCGCCGCGATCAAGAAGTTCCAGAAGAGGTACGGCATTCGCCCCGTCGAGGGTCGCGCCGGGCCGACCACGTACGACGTGGCCCAGCGCCTCGCCACCACCGAGCCGGCACGGTGCAAGGCCGGCACGGGCACCACGTTCTGCGTGGACCTGACCCGGCAGACCGTCTGGGCGATGCGCGGCGGCAAGGTGATCATGCCGCCGACGGTGACCCGCACCGGCATGGCCGGCTACCGCACCCCGGCCGGCACCTTCACCGTCAACTTCCGCAACCCCAAGGAGTGGTCCGACCCGTACGAGGTGTGGCTGCCGTACTGGCAGCACTTCACCCAGGGCATGGGCTTCCACGAAACCACCACCTACCTGCACGAGAAGTCGATCGGCTCGCACGGCTGCGTCAACCTGCTGCACGCTGACGCCGTCCGGATGTGGGAGCTGGGCAAGGTCGGCACCCGGGTGGTGCTGATCGGCCGTCGCCCCGGCACCTGACCGACACCTGGCGAATCACGGGGGGTGACCCCCTGTCCGACCGGTCCATCGAGTGTCACGCTGGGAGGCCAGGGCCGGACCGGGCGGGGAGGCTGGGCATGACGGTCGACCGTGAGGTGATCCCGGAGCACGAACAATCACCACCCGACGAGGTGTCCCGCGCGACAGTGATCGCCTACGCCGTCGCCGCGACGCTCCTCGTCGGGTGGTTCCTCTTCGGCTGGCTGGTGCTACGGCAGGGCTTCGTCGACTCGGTCGGGGAGTCCGCCGGCGCCGGCTTCGCGCTGCTGCTGGTCATCTCGGTGGTCGGCACCGTACGCCGCAGCCGCCGCTGACCAACCAGCCCGACGGCCTCGCCCCGCTCAGTCCGCCACCACCGCCGCGGTGATCCGGTGCAACGCGAACGTGTGCAGCATCTCGGTCCGTTCGTCCTCGGCTCGTAGGTAACCGGCGCCGATCGAGACCGGTTTGACCAACCGGGACGCGGTCGCCCCGTGTGCGTCGACGTAACCGACCCAGACCAGCGCCTTGTCGCGGACCGCCTGTTGGAGCACCGCCAAGGCCTCGCTGTGCGTGTGCGCCGGCACCGGGCCGCCGCCGAGCCCGGCCGCCCCGCCTCGCACCACCGCAGGTGCCCGCCGGGCCGCCCGCGCCGCCGCGTCACCCCGCCGGATGTGCTCCACCACCCCGAGCAGCCGGGGCATGGGCAGCTTCGGGGCAGCCAGTGGGTCGAGTGTCCGGGTGGTCACCGACACCCGGGCCGGGGCCCGCCGGATCCGTGGCCGGGTCAGCACGGTGCTGCCGGTGCCGTCCTCCTGCACCGGGGCGAACCCGGCGTCGCGCAGCGCGCCCAACAACCGACCCACCTGGTACGGCGTGCACAGCACCGTCGGCGCGAGCCGGCGCAGAGCCAGCGACTCCAACCGGCGGTCGGCCAGCACCTCACTGATCAGAGTCTCGTCGTCGCTGCGCAGGTACGCCCCGGCCAGCCCCACCCGCAGCCCGCCGTGCTTACGGGCCACGTCGTCCACCAGGTAGGTGAGCCCCTGCGGCACCGGGGTACGCGACCGTCGCCGGAACACGTCGTGCAGGTCGTCGGCCGTGTAACCCGAATCCAGGGCACGCCGCACGCTCGCCGTGGTGACCCGGTGCACGCTGGCCCCACCTGCCGATTCGAGTTCCGTCATCGCCTCCAACTCGGCGGCGAGCGCCGGCTCGGGCGGGCCGGGCACCACCACGGTCAGGTCGGCCTGCACCAGGAAGTGGTCGACCGGGGCGGGCAGCAGCGCGTCCAGGGCTCGGGCGGCACTGGACGGGTCACCGCTCTCCACGTCGGCGTGCACGCCAAGCGGGTCGTCGTCACCCCGCTCGTCGGCCGACGTCAGGTCACCCAGCAGCAGCCGACCGTACGAGGTGAGCGCCCCCAGCCCGGTCACGCCGAGCTGCGCCGCCTCGGCCAGCACCTCCCGGTGGGCGGCGTCCCGGCCCCGGCTGCGCCGCGGCGCCCGCCAGTCCAACAGGTCCTGCACCTCCTGCGGGGTGGGCGCGGTCGCCGGTTCCAGGTCGGCGAGCACACCGAGCACCGCCCGCCGGGTGGCCGGCGCGCTGGCCCGTTCGGCCTCGGCGGAGAGCGCGGTGATGGGCCGGTCCCGGTCGTCGCGGCGGCCGACCAACCCCACCTGCCGGCTCATGGTCAACCAGGCTCGGGCGAGCTGTTCCCACCGCTGGGCCAGCGAGGCGGCCCGCCACACCTCGTACCCGCCGGTCGGCAGCACCTGCTGGTCCGCCCCGTACCGGCTGGTGGTCGCGCCGGGCATCTCCAACTCACCCGCGAGCCCCGCCGCGTACGCCACCTCGAGCAACAGCGCCGTGGTCGGCTCGTCCAGCCCGGCGGTGCGGGCCAACCGACGCAGGTCCCGCACACCGATGCCGCCCGAGCGGAGCACCGGCGCGGGCTCGTCGGCGAGTTGCTCCAGCAGCCCTTCGGTGTGTCGGACCACCTCCATCGTCTGCCCGGCGCCCGCCGAGTCGACAGCCTTCGGCTCACGCGGCGCGGCGGCGACCGGCGGTGGGCTGGTGCGTAGTGTCCCGAGCGGCCCGGTGTCGCGCCGTAGCAGCAGGCCGACCTCGCGGGGCAGCTCCACCGTGCCGCTGGCCGTCGACGAGCCGGTCGTCACGGGGACCAGGAGCCGATTGTCGACCAGCCAACGCACCGGGGAACCGGTCGGGGCGCCACCGTTTGTCGGGTCGGCGAGCACCGGGTCCTCCGCACCGAGCGGCGGCGCCTGCAGAGCGCCCGGGGGCACGCTGCCCACTGGCGGGCCAGCCGCCAACCGGTCGAGGATCGCCCGGGCCGAGGGCGGGGCGGCGAGCAGCGTCCGTCGTAGTTTCGCCGGGTCCGCGCAGAGCGCGGCCGTGCGCGGATCCAGCTCCGCGGCGGGCCGGCCGAGCCCGGCGGGGTACGGGGCGACTTCGTCGACGGCGGGCACCACGTGCAGCGCGTGCTCCGGGCCGTACAGCAGGAAGAGCGCGCGCAGCCGGCCCACGGCGGCCCGGACGGCCGTCGGAGCGGGCGGGTGCGGCCCGGCGGTCGCCATGGCGAGTACGGCGTCGGTGGCCGTGGTGCCGTCGTCCGGGTTCCGGGTGAGGCGGGCGGCGTCGAGGATCTGTTGGGTGAACTGGTCCAGCCCGTCCAGCGCGCGGGCCACCGACACCCGGGACTGGGCCCGGATGGACAGGGCGGAGATGTCGGCTGGCACGGGCACGACGAGGTCTGGCCGTAGCTGGAGGAGCGCGGCCAGTGACTCGTCGGGCAGCGACCGCAGGTGGTCGGCGAGTGAGGTGGTCATCGTCTTTCCACGCTAGCCCGGCAGTGGGCTTCCGCGCCCCTCGGACGTCCGGCCGACCGGGAGTCGCCGGGTAGGTTTCTCGACATGCCCGCACTGACCGTCGGATTCGACCTCGACATGACCCTGGTGGATTCGCGCCCCGGCATCGCCGCGGCCTATCGGGCGCTGACGGCGAGGACAGGCGTGCCGGTGGATGCCGAGCTGGCGGTGTCGCGGCTCGGACCGCCGCTGCGTACCGAGATCGCACACTGGTTCCCGCCCGAGCAGATCGAGTCGGCCGTGCGGGTGTACCGCGAGCTGTACCCGGCGTACGCGATCACCCCGTCTGTCCTGTTGCCGGGCGCGCGGGAGGCCATCGACGCGATCCGTGCCCGGGGTGGCCGGGTACTGGTCGTCACGTCCAAGATCGGCCGGTTGGCCCGGCTGCACCTGGACCACCTCGGCCTCGCGGTCGACGAGTTGGCCGGTGACCTGTTCGCCGAGCAGAAGGCGACGGCCCTACGGGAACACGACGCGACCCACTACGTCGGTGACCACGTCGCGGACATGGTCGCGGCGGCGACCGCCGGGGTGCCCGGCATCGGTGTCGCGACGGGCCCGTGCTCCCGCGATGAGCTGCGCGCGGCCGGGGCGGATGTGGTGTTTGACGACCTCACCGAATTCCCGGCGGCGCTCGACGGCATGATCCAGCTAGCCTTGGAGCAGTAGCGGCTCAAGTGAAGCAGGGGTTTTCAGGTGCCTACGGGTCGAGTGAAGTGGTACGACACGGCCAAGGGATATGGCTTCGTCACCAGTGACGAGGGCGGCGACGTGTTCCTGCCCAAGGGTGCGCTGCCGGCGGGTGTCACCGACCTCAAGGGTGGCCAGCGGGTCGACTTCAGCGTGGTTGACAGCCGCCGTGGCGCGCAGGCCATGGGAGTCAAGCTGCTGGACGCGCCGCCGTCGATGGCGGAGTTGCGTCGTCGGCCGGCCGAGGAGCTCCACGGCCTCGTCGAGGACATGATCAAGGTGCTGGAGGCGAAGGTCCAGCCGGACCTGCGCCGGGGCCGGTACCCGGACAAGAAGGCGGCGCAGAAGATCGCTCAGCTGGTCCACGCGGTCGCACGCGAGCTGGAGGTCTGAGGCACCAGGCCGGCGGCGGCGGCTCGATCGAGCAGTGCCGCCACCGCGGCGAAACCGGCCTCGCCCAGGTCCGCGGTGAACTCGTTGACGTAGAGGCCGATGTGCCGGTCCACCACGTCGAGTTCCATCTCCTGGGCGTGCGCCAGCACGTACTCCCGGCTGGCCGCCGGGTCCGCCCAGGCCTGCCGGACCGACTCGCGGACCCACCCGGCCGCGGCCTGCGGGTCCACCGCGCCGCGTCGGGCCAGGATCGCGCCGAGGGGAATGGGCAGCCCGGTGTCGGCCTCCCACCACTCGCCGAGGTCGACCAGGGCGGTCAGGCCGTGCCGGTGGTAGGTGAACCGGGCCTCGTGGATGACCAGCCCGGCGTCGTAGCGGCCTGCCGCGACGCCCGGCATGATCTCGTGGAACGGCACCACTTCGATCCGGGCCGGCGGGCGTCCGGCCGACCAGAGCCGGAACAGCAGGTACGCGGTGGTCCGGTCGCCTGGCACCGCCACCGTGGCACCGGTCAGGTCGGTGCGGTCCGGCCCGCCGTCACGATCGCTGCGGGTGAGCACCAGTGGGCCGCAGCCGCGACCGAGCGCGCCGCCGCAGGGCAGCAGGTGGTAGTCGTCGAGCAGCCAGGGCAGCGCCGCGAAGCTCACCTTCACCAGGTCGAACGCGCCCCGCTCGGCCGCCGTGTTGGTGACGTCCACGTCGGCGTACGTCACCTCGACCGGCGGCGCGCCGGGCACCCGGCCGTGCACCAGAGCGTGGAAGACGAACGTGTCGTTGGGGCAGGGCGAGATCGCCAGAGAGAGCGCCACGCCCCCACGTTAGCCCCGCCCCCGCGCGTGCAGTCGGCGCGGTGCGGTGCCTGTGACCTGTCGGGCACTCGCCGCCGTCTGCCCGCCAGCCACGTGAGCGTCCGGATGCCAGCCATGTTGGCTGTGGTGGTCCCTCCAACTCCCTGTAGAGCTGCCCCATATCTGGGGCATCGTGTCGGCGTTGGGGTGCGGGGTGTTGGGGTGCGGGGTGTTGGGGTGCGGGGTGTTGGGGCGCGGGGCACTGGGGCGCGGGCGTTGGGGTGCGGGCGTTGGGGCGTTGCCGCACCGGTGGTCGTGGGCTGTCGATCTCCGCGCTGCCCAGGACTTCGTCAGCCCGCCCCACACGTGGGGCAGCTCTACAGGCACTGACGAAGGGTTCGTGCACAGCCGCGGTGGCACTATCCACAGGGTTTTCCACAGGTGGACGGGTGCCGTTGACGGCGCGAGGTCGGCGGAAAACCATGGACGGGTGGCTGCCGACGAGGGTGCGATCGACGTGGGGGCGGTCCTGCGCGAGCTGCGTCGACGTGCCGATCTGAGCCAACGCGAACTGGCCGAGCGGGCCGGTATCCCGAAAAGCACGTTGGCTCGGATCGAGGCGGGGCATGGCGCTGGGCCGGCGTTCCGGACGGTGGAGCAACTTGTCCGTGCCGTCGGTGGTGAGCTCGCCCTCAGGCTGCCCGGCGACCCTGTCGACGGGACAGCCGGCGAGCCACCAGTCGAGCCACCAGACGAGCTACGGGACGACGCCGGTCGCCGATATCCGGCGCACCTGGACGTCCGTCAGGTCCTGACCCTGAAGGATTGGCCGGGGGCGTGGTGGGTGCACTCGTACACCCTTCCGCAACGGATGTGGCCGGTGCGAGTCCCGGAGTTGACCTACGACCTGGACCGAACGCGGCGAGACGAGCGACGGCGGCGGCACCAGACCCGCGCCCAGGTGCGGTTTCGGCGGGCGGCCGAAGGGTTGCCGGCCACGGCCTGGCGCTTCCTAGCCGAGGTGCCCGGCGCCGGGCCGGTGGGCGAGTTGAGGGCCCACGAACGCAGCGTGGACCTCCTGCTCGGCGAAGACTGGGGCGACCGGCGTGAGTTGGTGTTGGAAGGCGTTGTCGTTGTTCCCGGCCTGCGGACCCTGGGCATCGGGCGTCAGCTGATCGGGCTGCTCGCCACGGAGATGGCAGCGGCCGGCATCCGGACCACCCACGCGATCGCCTCGTCGGGCAACGTCGAGTTCCTGCTCGCCTGCGGGTTCGAACTACAGGCGAGTCGGCCGTCGGCGCTCACGCTCGAAGTCCCTGCCCCTCGGCCGTAGTCAGCGCGAATGCCGGGGCCGCCGTGGTGAGGGCGGTGAGGGCTTCGCGCAGGCGCCAGGCGTCGCGATCGCGGGGCCCGATCGGGTTGGAGATGGTGCGTAACTCGGCGAAGGGCACCCCGGCCTGTGTTGCGGCGACCGCCACGCCGTACCCCTCCATGGCCTCGGCGACCGCCTCCGGATGCCTGCGGCGCAGCTCCTCGGTGCTGGCGGCGGTGCCGGTGACCGTGCTGACCGTGAGCACCGGGCCAGGCGTGGCCGCCGGGAGGGCCGCCCGCAGCGCCGCCAGCAGCACCGGGTCGGCCTGCACCACGCTGCCGGTACCGAGCAGCGCGAGTGGCATGCCCAACTCGTCGACAGGGAGGAAGCCGTCAGGTGACTCGGCGCCCAGGTCGGCGGCGATGCTGGCCGTGCCGAGCACCGTGTCACCGACCTCGGCCCGGCCGGTGAAGCCACCGGCCACGCCGGCACTGACCACCGCGCGGTACGGCCGCCCGGCGGCTTCGGCAAGCACCAGCAGGCGTGCGGTGGCGGCCGCGGCGACGGCCGGGCCCACACCGACCGGGGCGACGGTCACGGACGGGTCGGTCAGCCCGGAACGGACCGCTTCCGCCTCGGCCGGCACCGCCGTCACCACCAGCAGACCGGTCACGAGAGCGAGCCGGGAGATTCGCGGCGGGTCTCCTCGTCGGCGCCGCCACCCGGGCCGCCCACGGCGGAAGACGGCCGGTAGATGTGGTAGCCCGGTGGGGTCAGGCCCGGACCTTCGTACGGCGGGGAGCTGCCCTGCGCCGGTGCCGGCGAGGTGGGCGTGGAGTCCCCGGGCTTGTCCGCCGGCTCGTCCTCGGTCAGCTCGTCGTCGCCGAGCGGCCGGCCGGCCAGCTTCTCGCCGCGCAGCCGGGCGGCGATCAGCACACCCCGGATCGCGGCCAGGACGCCCACGCCGGCGGCCACCGCGATGCCCATCCGACCGTCGAACGGCACCAACCCGAGTCCGCCGCCGGCGACGAAGGCGAGCATCAGCACCGTCTCGGAGTGGGCGAAGGAACTCGCCCGCAGCCGTTCCGGGATGCGCTCCTGGATGGAGGCGTCCACGGCCAGCTTCGAAATCCCGCTGACCAACGCCGCGACCAGGCAGAGCAGGGCGACCATCACCAGTGAGAACTGGATGACGGTGAGCACCGCCACACCCGCCACGATGATCATGCTGCTGGACTGGATGGCGGTCGGCCGGTGGATGCGCAGCCGGGTGCCGACGGCGGTGGCCAGGAAGGTGCCGACCGCGAGCGCCCCGCCGACCAACCCCAACGCCCATTCGGCGCCCAGATCCCGGCCGAACGCCACAGTGGTCAGGTCGCCCTTCTTGATCGCGAAGGCGAGGAAGAGCAGCAGGAAGCCGTACACCGCGCGGAGCGTCGCGGCCCCGATCAGGGTGGCGATCACCAGTTTGCCGGCGGGACGACCCCGACCCAGCGGCCGATCGCCCCGGCGGCGGCCCAGCGCGCGCAGCGGCCGGGGGACCCGCTCCGGTGGCTCCGAGTCGGCCTTCGGCGGCAGCCGCAGGGAGATCACCATGCCGATCAGGAAGATCACCGAGGCGACGCGCAGCGGCCACTGCGGGCCGAACCAGAACGCGGCCAACCCGATCGGCGCCACCAGGGCGCCCGCGACCGTGCCGTAGACGCTGGCTCGGGCACCCACCTGGGAGAGGCCGAGCCCTTCCGGCAACAACCGGGGCACCGCCGCGGAGCGGGCCACACCGTACGCCCGGGACAGGGCGAGCACCCCGAACGCGGCCGGATAGAGCCCGAAGCCGTGGATGTAGTCGGAGATCAACCAGGCCAGGAACGCGCGGCCGAGCATCGTGGCGGCCAGGGCGTAGCGCCGGCCGTGCCGGAAGTGGTCCAACAGTGGGCCCACCACGGGGGCGAGCATGGCGAACGGCACCATGGTCACCAGCAGGTAGAGCGCGACCTTGCTGCGGGCCTCGCCCAGCGGGACGTTGAAGAAGATCGTCCCGGCCAGGCCGATGGCGATCAGCGTGTCACCGGCGCAGGAGACCGCGTGCAGGTCGAACAGGCGAACCATGCCGACCTCGCCGCCAGCACCCCGGACCCGGGCCCGACCGGCCCGCCGGGTCACCCAGCGGCCGCTGCCCACCGAACCACGCAGCAGCAGGCGAATGGCGCGAATGCCGGTGCCGACGGTTCGCCCGAGGACGGATCGCCCGGAGCGGGAGTACGACGGCATGTGCACCATCCTCGCCCATCTGATCCGGGTACGCCGCACCACCGCGGGGAAAGGTTCCCCGGGAGTCACTGTCACCCCTGCGGGGCGCATGGGGAACAATGGTGAGGTGACCAGGCCCGCCTCCACCCGTGCCGCCCGTCTCGACCAGGTCTGTGCCGCCGCCGTCGAGGTGGCCCGCGCTGGCATCACCGAGGTCGACGCCGACGATGTCGGCGACCACCTGCAGGTCGTTGCCGAAGGTGAACGGCTCGTCACCCACTACTTCGAGTGCCTCCTCGCCGGCTATCGCGGCTGGCGGTGGGCGGTCACCGTCACCCGCGTGTCACGCAGCAAGACGGTGACCATCTGCGAGACGGTGTTGCTGCCCGGCCCGGACGCGCTGCTCGCGCCCGGTTGGCTGCCCTGGCAGGAGCGGCTCAAGCCGGGCGATCTGGGCCCCGGCGACCTGCTGCCGACCGCGCCGGACGACGACCGACTGGTCCCCGGTTACCTGCTCTCCGACGACCCGGCGGTCGAGGAGACGGCGTGGGAGTTGGGCCTCGGGCGGGCACGCGTCCTCTCCCGGGAGGGCCGCACCGACGCGGCACAGCGCTGGTATGACGGCGACCACGGCCCCGCCGCGCCCATCTCCACCGCCGCACCGGCCGCCGCCCGTTGCGGCACCTGCGGCTTCTACCTGCCGCTGGCGGGCGCGATGCGGCAGGCGTTCGGTGCCTGTGGCAACTTCTACGCGCCGGACGACGGCCGGGTGGTGAGCGCCGACCACGGTTGCGGCGCCCACTCCGAGACGCTGATCGAGGCGGTCGAGACCGCTGTCGAAGAGCTACCGACGGTGTACGACGACAGCGCGGTGGAGGCCATGTCGGTCAGTCGCGCCCCGGGTTCGGTGGAGGCGACCGAGCCGGCGGAGCCGTACGGGCACTCCTGACCGTTCGCGCCGGGTGGCCCGGCCGGGGTGGTCGGGTCAGTGTGCGCGGCGGCGACGGCGGTTGGCGTCGTGCCGCAGCATGACGGCGAGGCCGGGGAAGCCCCACAGGAAGCCGGCGAGGCAGGTCCAGAGCCAGTTCTGATGACCGTGGTCGGTCAGCCAGCCCCGGAAGAAGATCAGCAGGACCAGCCCGGCCACCGCCCAGGCGACCAACCCGGCGAGAGCGAACGGCACCATCGGTGGGTCGAGTGGTGCCGGCCGCGGTGGCTGCTCGTTCGGCATTCGGCAAGCGTACGCGATCCACTTCCCCTGCCCGCTCGTGATCTGGGACGATGCGCGCGACAACCGGAAGATCACCTGCGAGGACCTGATGGCAGTAGCGCCGCCCGAGACCGGCACACCTCCCAACCCCGCTCACCCGCGTAACGGCTTCGACCGGTTCTTTGAGATCTCCGCCCGTGGCTCGACGGTGGGCCGTGAGGTACGCGGCGGCCTGGCGACCTTCTTCACGATGGCGTACATCGTGGTGCTCAACCCGCTGATTCTGGGTGGTGCCGTCGACGCTGACGGCAAGACCCTGCCGATCCCCGCGCTGGCCGCCGCGACCGCTTTGGTCGCCGGCCTGATGACCATCCTGATGGGTGTGGTCGGCCGATTCCCGCTGGCGCTCGCCGCCGGTCTGGGTGTCAACGCGCTTGTCGCGTACGAGATCGCTCCCGAGATGACCTGGGCCGACGCGATGGGCCTGGTGGTGATCGAAGGTGTGATCATCGCGGTGCTGGTGCTGACCGGTCTGCGGACCGCTGTGTTCCGTTCGGTGCCGACGCAGCTCAAGACCGCGATCGGGGTCGGTATCGGTCTGTTCCTGACCATCATCGGTCTGGTGGACGCCGGCTTCGTCCGGCGGCTCCCGGACGCCGCGAACACCACCGTCCCGGTCGGCCTGGGCATCGGCGGCAAGCTGGTGAGCTGGCCGCTGCTGGTCTTCGTGGTGGGTCTGCTGATCACCCTGGTGCTCGTGGTGCGCCGGGTGAAGGGCGCGATTCTGATCGGCATCCTCACCTCCACCGTGCTGGCGGTGATCGTGGAGGCGGTCGGCAACATCGGCCCGTCGTTCGTGGACGGCAAGCCCAACCCGAAGGGCTGGGCGCTGAACGTGCCGGAGCTGCCGAAGACGGTGGTCGACCTGCCGGACCTGTCGCTGCTCGGCAAGTTCAACGTGCTCGACTCGTGGGGGCGGGCCGGCTGGGTGGTCGTGCTGATGTTCGTCTTCACGCTGCTGATCACCGACTTCTTCGACACCATGGGCACGATGGTGGCGGTGGGCCAGGAGGGCGGCCTGCTCGACGAGCAGGGCACCCCGCCGAAGGCCAAGGAGATCCTGCTCGTCGACTCGATCGCCGCGGCGGCCGGCGGTGCGGCAAGCACCTCCAGCAACACGTCGTACATCGAGAGTGCCGCCGGTGTCGGGGAGGGTGCCCGGACCGGCGTGGCCAGCCTGGTCACCGGGGTGCTCTTCCTGCTGGCGATGTTCCTGGCGCCGCTTGTGGTGATCGTGCCGTTCGAGGCGGCCTCAACGGCCCTGGTGGTGGTCGGTTTCCTGATGATGACGGCGGTCCGGACGATCGACTGGTCGGACTACGAGATCGCCATCCCGGCGTTCCTCACGATCGTGCTGATGCCGTTCACCTACTCCATCTCCAACGGCATCGGTGCCGGCCTGATCACCTTCGTGGTGCTCAAGTTGGCGCGCGGTAAGGCCCGGGAGGTCCACCCGCTGCTGTACGGGGTGGCCGCGCTGTTCGTGCTGTACTTCCTGCGTGGGCCGATCGAGTCGCTTGTGCTCTGACGCTCGTCCGGGCGGGGAGTCGAACGTGATTCCCCGCCCGGAACAGCATTAACGTCCTCGTGAGCCTGGTCATAACCGATGTCGTTAGCCATGCTCATTAGTTAAGCTAACTACTGTGACGGAGCGGACGGTGACGGCGAAACGCGTGCCACCGGCGCAACTGGCCCCCCAGTTGCGTGATGCGATAACTCGACTCAACCGGCGGGTCCGCCAGGCCCGACCGGTCGGCGACCTCACGGTCACCCAGGTCTCCGCGCTCACCAGCCTGCGGCTGGCGGGCGCGATGACCCCGCGGGAACTGGCCGACGTCGAGCGGGTGCAGCCACCGACGATGACCAAGATCGTCGGGAAGTTGGAGGACCGCGGCCTTGTGCGGCGGACACCCCATCCGACCGACGGCCGACAGGTCATCCTCGCGGCGACCGAGGGAGGGCATGCCGTGCTCGACCAGTTCGAGCGGGCCCGCGACGAGTGGCTGGCCCACCGGCTGGCCGCGCTCGACGAGGACGAACGGGAGACCCTGCAGAGGGCCGCCGAGATTCTTCAGCAGCTCGCTCGCGCCTGAGCCGCACCAGCCCCACCGGGCCGTGCCGTCACCTGTCGATGACGCGTACGACCGAGGAGGCGCACCAAGAGTGCAGGCCAAGCTGAGCACGATGTTCCAGTCCCTACAGGTTCGCAACTACCGCCTTTTCGCATCCGGGCAGCTGATCAAGCTGATCGGCGTCTGGATGATGTTCATCGCCCAGGACTGGCTCGTCCTCGACCTCTCCAACAATTCGGCCACCGCGCTCGGCGTTGTCACCGCCTGCCAGTTCACCCCGGTGCTGCTGCTCACCCTGCTCTCCGGCCGGCTCGCCGACCGGTACGACAAGCGGGTGCTGCTCTTCGCCGCCAACGCCTTCTGGAGCCTGCTGGCCCTCGGCATGTCCCTGCTGGTCCTCACCGACCTGGTGCAGCTCTGGCACGTCTTCGCCTTCGCGGCGCTGCTCGGCACGGCCAACGCCGTGGAGACGCCGGTCCGCCAGGCGTTCGTCTCCGAACTCGTCGGCACGCCGCTGCTGCCCAACGCGTTGTCGCTGAACGCCGCCGTGTTCAACTCGGCCCGGATCGTCGGCCCGGCCGTCGCCGGCCTGGCCATCGCCGCGTTCGACGTCGGCCCGGTCTTCCTCTTCACCGCCGTCAGCTCCGTCGCGCCCCTGGTCAACGTCGTCCGGATGCGCACGGCCGAGCTGCACCGCGACGCCCTGCTGCCCCGCGACGAACGGGCGTCCGCACGGGTCATCGACGGGCTGCGGTACGTGTGGCGCCGCCCCGACCTGCTGTTGCCGATGGCGGTCATGTCGGTGATCGGCATGTCGCTGTTCAACTTCCAGCTCACCCTGGCCGCGCTGGCGAAGACGGTCTTCAACACCGGCGCCGCCTCCTTCGGCCTGTTCAGCACGGCGCTTGCCGTCGGCGCGCTCGGCGGTGCGCTCAGTGGCACCGGCCGGCGCAGTCGCCCGTCGGTCTGGCTGGTGCTCGGCGCCGCGATCGCCTGTGCGAGCTTCGGCACCCTGGTCGGCCTCGCGTCGGCGTACTGGCTGGTCGTGGTGCTGCTGGTGCCGACCGGCTTCTTCATGGTCTTCTTCGCCCAGGCCGCCAACCAGCGGGTGCAGTTGGGCGTGGACGCGGCCTTCCGGGGTCGGGTGATGTCCCTGTGGGTGCTGGTCTTCCTGGGCACCAATCCGGTCGGCGCGCCGCTGATCGGCTGGGTCGCGGAGCGCTTCGGTGCCGGTGCCAGCATCTGGATGGGCGCGTTGATCTCGCTGGCCGCCGCGCTCATCGCCCTGACCTGGCAGTTGCGCCGCTCCGGCGCCCGGTTGCGCTTCCGGGTGCTCCCGATGCCCCGCTTCTACGTGACCTCCACCGACTGCTGAGGTTTACCGCCGGGGCCGGGCCGCGTCTCGTTGGGCGGATCGTGCGGATGCGGCCAAATCGGTGGCGGGTCGGCACGACGGGGCTTAGCGTCGATATGTGGGAGTCGGACGCGCGCTGATGCTGGCCCTGGCGTTCCTTGCCGTCGCCAGTCTGCCGGCGGCGTTCGCCCTGCTCTTCTGCTATGACGAGATCCTCGACCGGGTCGTCTGCGGCTGGTCCGAATGGCGGGAGCGCAGACGGGAGAAGCGCGTCATCGCCCGTCTGGACCGGGCCGTGGAGGCCGACGCGCTCACCCGCGACATCGACCTCAGCGGGTTCGACCGGGCCGACCGTCGACCCCTGGAGCAGCTCGCCGCCGACCTGCGCCGCCTCGGCGGTCAGCGGCTCGGCGGCCCCGGTCGGTCGATGGTCTGGCATGGCGCGCTCCTGCAGGCGTACGACGACCGGCTCCGGCTGGCCTGCCGCGCCCTCGGCATCACCGAGCACCTCGCCGAGTTGGTGGGCGTCGACCAGGAGATCGAGCGGGTCCGGGTGGAGGGTGTGCTGCACGCCGCCGGGCTGACCCTGCCGGCGGCGAGGGCCGGGCACCGGCAACGGCACCGCTGAGCGACGGTTGCGGCTCTTCGTCGCGGTCTACCCGCCCTCCGAGTCGGTCGACCACCTCGGCGCGCAGGTCGCGCGGCTACGGGTCGGCGCGGCGTCCGCCGCCGGCACCAACGTCCGGCTCGCCGATCCGGCTCAGCTACACGTCACAGTGGCCTTCCTCGGCGACGTCGAGGCGGCCCGGCTGGTCGAGGTGGAGAGTGCGCTGGGGCTGGCCGCCGAGTGGTTCCGCGACGGCCGGCACGCCCTGCCCCGGCTCAGCCTCGGCGGCGGTGGCCGGTTCGGTCAGGGCCGGTCGACGGTGCTCTGGGTGGGCCTGCGGGGCGAGGTCGAGGCGCTGCACGTGCTGGCCGGGCTGGTCCGGCGCCGGTTGCGGCAGGACCGGCTGCCGTGCGATGCCAGGCCGTTCCGCCCGCACCTGACCGTGGCCCGGCCTGGCGATCGGATGGCCCCGGCCGACATCGAGGCCGACCGGGCCGACCTGGACGACTACCGGGGCCCGGAGTGGCCGGCGACCGAGCTGCTGCTGGTGCGCAGCCAGCTCGACTCCCGAGGCTCGCGCTACGACCGGCTCGCCGCCTGGCCGTTCTGACCCGGTGCCGTCGGCGGGACGACGGGCACGGGCGTCTGTCCCTGGCCCGGGATCGGTTGGGTGGCGGCCGTCCCGGGTCTGATGTGGAGGACTTCGCGGGCCTGTTCGGCGGCGCGGATGATGCTCTCGCTGATGAAGTCGAGGAAGCGGGCGATGTTCTCCAGGCGGGCGGCGGCCGGCGTGTGCGGGCCGAGCAGGGCGACGCCCTGCCGTGCGATGGCGACGAGCTGGTCGTTGGCTCGGGCGCCGGCGATGGTGGCCTGGTAGAAGAGCTCGTTGTCGACGACGTAGCGGTCGCGGCGGCGTTCGTCGCGTTCGCGGCGGACCAGGCTCTGGCCCTCCAGGAAGGTGATCGCCTTGGAGATGGACGCCGGGCTGACCTGGAGGCGTCTGGCGAGTTCGGACGCGGTGAGGCTGCCCGCGTCGGTGGTGAACAGGCAGGTCAACACGCGGGCCGCCATCTTGCTCAGACCCGATCCCATGAGGACTGTGGTGAAGGTCTCCTCGTATTCGGCAACGGCCTCGGCGTCACGTCCGTGCTGGGGGAGGGCTGATTCCGCCGGACGGGCGGAGGCTGGTGTGCGCCGGTGGGCGCGGCGTTCGGTGGCGCGGTGGGCCAGGTCGGCGCGGTAGGCGAGCGGGCCGCCATTGCGCATCACCTCGCGGGTGATGGTCGAGGTGGGTCGGTCGAGACGTCGCGCGATCTCCGCGTAGGAGAGGCTGTCGACAAGCCCCAGCGCGATCTGCTGGCGTTCCTGCTGGGTGAGTCGGCCCCCTGGCATCTGATCTCCCTGGTGATCCGTCGTGGCGGCCTCGTGGCCCGTCCACCATAGCGTTCACTTCTCTTCCATTGCAACGCAAGCAAGGATGATCGTTGCGTTACCCGACTTCTCGTTGCAATGAAACCGATGCTCTGAACTGGGGAAACCGGTCTCCAACGCAACAAGCTCGTTGCCTCCGCATGGAAAGCAACGTAGCGTTTCCGGTATTAGAAACAGCGCACGAGCACCGGAGAACATGATGAAGACGTTCGACACCCCCGCCCCGATCTCCGCCATCCTGGACATCCCCGCCGGGCGCATCCAGCTCATCGCCGCCGACCGCGTCGACACCACAGTCGAGGTGCTGCCGACCGACCCGGCCAAGCGCCGCGACACCAGGGCCGCCGAGCAGACCACCGTCGCGTACGCCGACGGCGTCCTACGGATCACGGCCGCGACCCCCAGCAACCCGCTCGTCGGTCCCTCCGGATCCCTGCAGGTGACCGTCCGACTGCCCGCCGGCTCCCGCATCGACGCCAAGGCCGTCAGCGCCGAGCTGCGGGGTGTGGGACGCCTCGGCGACATCGCCTTCGACGGCGCGTACCGCCAGATCAAGATCGATGAGGCGGCCAGTGTCCGCCTCACCGCGATCGACGGCGACGTCGAGGTCGGCCGGCTCACCGGCCCCGCCGAGATCAGCACCGCGAGGGGCGACATCCGGATCGCCGAAGCCGTACACGGCACCGTCGTGCTGACCACTCAGTCCGGCGACATCTCGATCGCCGCCGCCGCCGGCGTCTCCGCCACGCTGGACGCCGGCACCGGCCACGGCCGGGTCAGCAACGCCCTCAAGAACGACGGCACCGCCGCACTCGACATCCGCGCCACCACCTCGCTGGGCGACATCACCGCCCGCAGCCACTGAACCCGACCAGACCCCCGACGCGACCAGGAGTGGAGACATGACGATGAACAACGCCGCCGCGACCAGCCCGACATGGACCGGCATGGTGCCGATCGACGACACCGCCCTGGCCGTCACCGACACCGGCGGTCCCGGTGTCCCCGTGCTCTACCTCAACGGCCAGTTCGCCACCCAGGGGTACTGGCGTCGAGTCATCGCCGAACTGGGCACCGGTTGGCGGCACATCACCTACGACGAGCGGGCTCGCGGCAGGAAGTCGAAGCGCTCGACGGACTACTCCTTCGAGGCGGCCGTCCGCGACGTCGATGCCGTCCTCGCCGCCCGCGAGGTGGACCGCGCGCTGGTGGTGGGCTGGTCCTACGGGGCCGTCGTCGGGGCGCACTGGGCCAACCGGAACCCGCAGCGCGCTCTCGGTGCGGTCCTGGTCGACGGCGCCTTCCCGCACGACTGGCTGGACGAGGCCATGGAACAGCGGATCCGGAAGATGTTCCGACGGATGAACGTGTTCATGCCGCTGCTGCGCCCGACCGGTCTGACCCCGCGCATGAATGCCGAGCAGATGGCGGACAGCAACATCGAGCTGGGCAGACTCTCCCGCGAGCGCGAGCTGGGCCCGGTGCTGGACAGCATCACCGTCCCGGTGCGGTACGTCGTCGCCTCCGGCACGTCGCTGGGCAGTCGCGGTGACGAGCAGGAGACGATCCGCACCAGCCTCGACGCGGTGACCGCCCGCAACCCGCACATCCAGATCGCCGCGAAGGTAGCCAGCAACCACGGTGCGATCCTCAAGAAGGACTTCCCGGCCGTCGCCGAGGCCGTACGTGAGGTCGCCCGCCTCGACCGCGGGGATGCGGAAGCCCCTCGGTGAGGTGAACGCGTCGAGCGTTGGCGGGTGGTGGTTCGCCACCCGCCAACGCTCGACGCGTCAGGAAGACTCGCGCGCCGCCGGCCCGCTGCCGAAGAGCACGTCGTCCCAGCTCGGCAGGCGCTTGCGCGGCTTGCCGTTGGCGTCGGTGGACTCACCACCGGCGGCAGCCGCCGCGCCCGTGCGGCGGGGCCGCAGCACCGCCAGCGACGGCACGGCCGGCACCTCCTTGGGTGCGTCGGAGTCGTCGTCGAAGGCCGACCCCTGGCCGCCACCGAGCAGCGCCGCGGCACCCCCGCCGACCGGCCGCTGCCGAGGCGCGTCCGGACCGGCATGAGCAGCCGGGGTACGCGGCTCAAGGCCACGACCCGACGAGGCGCCGAGCGGGCGGTCCAGGGAGGCGAGCAGCGCGTCCCGTCCGGCCCGGATCGGGTCCCGGCCCGGACGCGGATGCTCGGACGCCGCCGGCAACCCGTGCCCACCACGGCTCGGCTCGCCGCGTGAGGGACCGGGCAGGCCGTGCCCGCCCCGCTCCGGCGCCGGCTCCTGGCCGAGGATCGGCGTGGGCCGCTCGGCGCACAGATACTGCGCCATGTCGTCGTGCGGAGCGACCGACTGCCGGGTCTTGTCGAGATCCCAGATGGCCTGCGCTGTCGCCTTGCCGGACGGCCAGGTGGCGATGATCCGCCAGGTGCCGTCGTCCCGCCGGTACGCGTCCCAGGAGATCTTCTCGGTGTCGATGCCGTGCTGGCTCAACCGACCGTTTACCACCTCGGCCAACGGGGTGGGCTTCTCCGCGCCCTTGAGCCGGGTGCGGCGGGCGTGCTGGGCGAGCATCGCCCGCTCCTGGAGCACCGGGCCGGCATAGCGCAGCACCCGGTCGACCGGCACCCCGGCGATCCGGGCGACGTCCTCGGCGGACTCACCGGAGCGGATGCGGGCCTGGATGTCCCTCGGGGACAGTGAGGGAATCGGGTCGACGGCTGTCGGTGCCGCCGGGAGCGGCGGCGCGCCGGGCTCGGCGTGCAGCGCACCCGAGATCCGGTCGTCGATCGGCAGGGCGAGCAACCGCCCGACCTCGTCGGCGAGAACCAGGGCATGGCCGTCCTCGGAGAGGGCGACGAAGCGTACTGGGCGCATAGCGTTGCCTCCGTCCCGCTTCGCTGGCCGCACGCCACGAGTCGGCCACCCAGGCGTCTCGGACCACCGTACGCGCATCTGTCTCGGGGTGGGGGAAGCGACACCCCGCATGTCGCGACTGAGCTGCAACGATGATCACGGTCGGTGTCCGTGGAGGCTCCAACGAACACCGACCGTGACGAACGTCAGAGTCGCTCGATGACGTAGTCGATGGACGCGGTCAACGCCTCGACATCCGCCGGCTCGACGGCCGGGAACAGCGCCACCCGGAGCTGGTTGCGGCCGAGCTTGCGGTAGGGCTCGGTGTCCACGATGCCGTTGGCGCGCAGTGCCTTCGCGATCGCGGTGGCGTCCACCCCGTCGGCGAAGTCGATCGTGGCGACCACGTTGGAGCGCAGCGCCGGGTCGCCGACGAACGGGCTGGCCACGCTCGACCGTTCCGCCCAGCCGTACACCGTGGCGGCGCTCTCGGCGGTGCGCTTGGCCGCCCAGGCCAGGCCGCCCTGCGCGTTCATCCAGTCGGTCTGCTCGGCCGCCAGGAAGATGGTGGCCAGCGCCGGGGTGTTGTAGGTCTGCTCCAGCCGCGAGTTGTCGATCGCGGTGACCAGGTCGAGGAAGGCGGGGATGTAGCGCCCGGACGCCTTGATCTCGGCGGCGCGATCCAGCGCGGCCGGCGACATCAGGGCCAGCCAGAGACCGCCGTCGGAGCCGAAGCACTTCTGCGGAGCGAAGTAGTAGACGTCGGTCTCGCCGACGTTGACCTCCAGGCCACCCGCGCCGGAGGTCGCGTCGACGAGCAGCAACGCGCCCTCGTCCGCCCCGGCGACCCGGCTGATCGGGACGGCCACGCCTGTCGACGTCTCGTTCTGCGGAGTCGCGTACACGTCCACGCCGGACTCGGCGACCAGGGTCGGCGCGCTGCCGGCCTCGGCCTTGCGAACGGTCGGCTCACCGAGGAACGGCGCGTCCTTGACCGACTTGGCGAACTTGGCGCCGAACTCGCCGAAGCTGGCGAACTGGGCCCGGTCGCGAACCAGGCCGAAGGTGGCGACCTCCCAGAACGCGGTGGTGCCGCCGTTGCCGATCACGACCTCGTAACCCTCGGGCAGCGAGAAGAACTCGGCGATGCCGGAGCGCAGCCGGGCCACCTGGTCGCGGACCGTCTTCTGCCGGTGCGAGGTGCCCAGGTAGCTGGTCGCGACCTCGGCAAGCGCGGACACCGCCGCGGGACGGACCTTGGACGGGCCGCAGCCGAAGCGTCCGTCGGCGGGCTTGAGGTCATCGGGAATCCGGATGGTCGGTGCGTCAGCCACGGTCTTGAAGATCCTTCCGCAAGGGCGAGGGCGGGCCCGGCGACACTGCCGACCCTCATCCTCGCACTCGGACCCATCGGTGGAAGCCGGGCCCCCGGGGGCCGGGCTGAGTCCTTCGCCACACCTCGACGGCAACCGCTCGGCTGACGTGCCGAAGGGCCCCTCCGCCACGCCGGGACGTAGCGGAGGAGCCCTTCTCGACCTCGTCAGACGCCGTGCGGGATGGCGGCCCAGCCTTCGACGCCGGACGGCTTGCGGGCCTCCGGGCCGACGTAGCGGGCGGCCGGGCGGACCAGCCGCTGCAGGCGCTTCTGCTCCAGGATGTGCGCGCTCCAACCGCCCATCCGCGCGCAGGTGAACATCGAGGTGAACATGTGCGCGGGCACCTCGGCGAAGTCCAGCACGACGGCCGACCAGAACTCGACGTTCGTGGCCAGCACCCGGTCCGGGCGGCGGGCCTGCAACTCGGCGAGCGCGGCCTTCTCCAGCGCCTCGGCGATCTCGAAGCGCGGCGCGCTCAACTCCTTGGCCGTGCGGCGGAGCACCCGGGCGCGCGGGTCCTCGGCCCGGTAGACGCGGTGGCCGAAGCCCATCAGCCGCTCGCCGCGATCGAGCACGCCCTTGACGTAGCCCTCCGCGTCGCCGCTGCGCTCCACCGCCTCCAGCATGCTGAGCACCCGGGACGGCGCGCCGCCGTGCAGCGGGCCGGAGAGGGCGCCGATGCCCGACGAGATGCAGGCCGCCGCGTCCGCTCCGGTGGAGGCGACGATGCGGGCGGTGAAGGTGGAGGCGTTCAGGCCGTGCTCGGCGGCCGAGATGAAGTACGCGTCGACGGCCTTGACGTGCCGGGGGTCGGGCTCGCCGCGCCACCGCTTCATGAACCGCTCGACGATGGTCTGCGCCTTGTCGATCTCCTTCTGCGGCACCGCCGGCAGGCCGAGCCCTCGGGCGGACTGGGCGACGAAGGAGAGCGCGGTCACCGAAACCCGGGCGAGGTCCGCGCGGGCCTGCTCGTCGGAGATGTCGAGCAGTTGGCTGAGCCCCCAGTACGGGGCGAGCATGGCGACCGCCGACTGCACGTCGACCCGGATGTCACCGGAGTGCACAGGCACCGGGAACGGCTCCGCCGGCGGCAGGCCCGGCCCGAACCGGCCGTCGACAAGCAGCGCCCACACGTTGCCGAACGAGACCTGACCGATCAGATCCTCGATGTCGACCCCGCGGTAGCGCAGCGCGCCACCCTCGCGGTCGGGTTCGGCGATCTCGGTCTCGAAGGCGACGACGCCCTCCAGCCCGGGTTTGAAATCGGCCATGTCGCTCTCCTGGATCTGGTCGGTGCGCCCGGTCGGCTCATCCGGCCCGGTCGGCCGAGCGCCTTAGGCGACCCTCAGGGATGTGTTCGGAACATCTTGCCTGCTGAGTAACCGGATACGCGACCCACGGCGACTGTGCTGCACGCGACATCCCCGGACGCGCATTCTCCGCCGGACTCGGTGAGACTGGGCGGTGCGGGCTGGCCTGCGCGGGAGGGCGCCGGCGGACCTGCCGAGAAGGAGTGGGGACGTGACGGGCGACACACCCGGCCCGGCCGCGATGCGTAACGAGTACGCCGCGGACCTGGGCCTGACCGAAGCCGACCTGGCCGTCGACTGGCACACGCAGTTCGACAGGTGGTTCGCCGACGCGGTGGCCTTCGGGCTACCCGAGGTGAACGCCATGGTGGTGGGCACCGCGGACTCGGCCGGCCGGCCGAGCGGCCGGACGGTGCTGCTCAAGGGGTACGACCCGGACGGCTTCGTCTTCTTCACCAACCACCTGTCCCGCAAGGGGGTCGAGGCGTCCGACAACCCGTACGCCAGCCTGGTCTTCCCGTGGTTCCCGATGCAGCGGCAGGTGGTGGTCGCCGGGCGGGTCGTGCCTGTCGACCGTGCGACGAGCGCCGCGTACTTCGCCAGCCGGCCGCGCGGTTCCCAACTGGGTGCCTGGGCCAGCCCGCAGTCCCAGGTGGTGCCGGACCGGGCGACGCTTGAGGAGCGCTACCGGGAGGTGGCCGAGCGGTTCGCCGGGGAGGCGGAGATCCCGATCCCGCCGCACTGGGGCGGGTTGCGGGTCCGACCCGAGTCGGTGGAGTTCTGGCAGGGCCGGGCCGGTCGGTTGCACGACCGGCTCCGTTTCCGTCACCTCGACGAGGGCGGCTGGATCGTCGAGCGGTTGGCGCCGTGACGGGTGTGCAGGAGGCCCGGCCGCGCGGAGCGCGCCGCTGGGCGATCGACGTACGTCCGCTGCGGGTGCCCGCGTACCGGCGGCTCTGGCTCGGCAACACGGTGGCGATGTTCGGATTCCAGTTCACCGCCGTCGCGGTCCCGGTGGAGATGTACGCCCTGACCCGGGACTCGTTCTGGGTGGGCCTGCTGGGCGTGGCGGCCTTCGTACCGTTGCTGATCTTCGGGCTCTGGGGTGGCGCGGTCGCCGACGCCCACGACCGTCGTGCCGTGCTGCTCGGCGGGTCGGTCCTGCTCTGGGCGTCCACCCTCGGGCTGCTGGTCCAGGCACTGCTGAACGTGGGCAGCCCGGTACTGCTGCTGGCGTTGATGGCGTTGCAGTCGGTGGCGTTCGCGATCACCTCGCCGGCCCGCAGCGCCATGCTGCCCCGCCTGGTGCCGGACGACCTGGTGCCGGCCGCCAGCACGCTGAACTACACGACCTTCACGGCGGCCTCGGTCGCCGGCCCGCTCGCCGCCGGCCTGATCCTCTCCGCCTCGGCGGACACCACTGTCGTGCTGCCCATCGCGTACGGGGTGGACGCGGTGCTGTTCACCGCGATGCTCTGGGCGGCGCTGCGGCTGCCCGCGCTGCCGCCCGAGCCGACCGCCGACGGTGAGCCCCGCCGCGCCGGCCTGGCCAGCGTGGTCGACGGATTCCGCTACCTGGCCACCACACCGGTGCTGCTGCTGTCCTTCGGGGTGGACCTGATCGCGATGATCCTCGCCATGCCGCGGGCGCTCTTCCCGGAGATCGCCCACGAGAGGTTCGGCGGCGGTGGAGCGGTCGGCCTGCTCTACAGCGCCATCGCGATCGGCTCGATGATCGGTGGGCTGACCTCCGGCTGGATCGGCCGGCTCCGCCGGCAGGGCCTCGGCCTGGTGGTCGCGGTGGTCGCCTGGGGAGTCGCGATCGCCGCGGCCGGGCTCGCCCACCAGCTCTGGCTGATGGTCCTCCTGCTCGCCGTGGCCGGGGCCGCCGACCTGGTCAGCGCGGTGCTGCGCCAGTCGATGTTGCTTGTCTACGCACCGGACCGGATGCGTGGCCGGCTTCAGGGCGTCAACACGGTGGTGGTGGCCGGTGGCCCACGGTTGGGCGATCTGCGGGCCGGCACGATGGCCGCCGGGTTCGGCGGCGGGGTGGCCTGGGTGGCCGGCGGACTGGCCTCGGCCGTGCTCGTCGTGGTGCTCGCTGTCGCGTTCCCGGCGCTGCTGCGCTACCGGGCGGCGGCGTCGAGCGGCGAACGGACGTGACCGGTTAGGGTCGCCGACATGGAAAGCCCCGAGCAGCGCGCGTTCTCCGGCGCCCAGTGGACCATCTCCGCCGCCGGCCACGAGGCCGTCATCGTGGAGGTGGGTGGTGGGCTCCGGACGTACCGGCACGACGGCGTCGACCTGGTCGACGGTTACCAGACCGACGAGGTCTGCCCCGGTTGCGCCGGGCAGGTGCTGGCACCCTGGCCGAACCGGATCCGCGATGGCCGTTACCCGTTCGGCGAGCGGACGCACCAGCTTCCGCTGACCGAGCCGGAGCGGCACGTGGCGATCCACGGGCTTGTCAACTGGGTGCCGTGGCAGTTGGTGGAGCAGTCGGCGGACGCCGTGACCGTCGGCTACGACCTGCCGCCGCAGCCCGGCTACCCGTGGCCGTTGCGGCTGCTCAGCCGGTGGAGCGTCGGCGCGGACGGGCTGCGCGCCGAGCACGAGGTGACGAACATCGGTGGCGAGGCGGCGCCGTTCGGCTTCTCCGTGCACCCGTACCTGCAACTGCCGGGCGTCGCGGTCGACGACCTGGTCATGCGGCTGCCGACCCGTACCCGGATGCTTGTCGACGGCCGGCTGCTGCCGATCGGCGCGACCGGAGTGGCCGGCACCGAGTACGACTGGACCAGCCCGCGCCGGATCGGTGCCGCCGAGCTGGACCTGTGCTTCGGCGAGGTGATCCGCGACGCCGACGGCGGTTCGTCGGTGAGCCTGTCCGCCCCGGACTCCTCGATCGGGGTGCACATCTGGGCGGATGCGGAGTTCGGTTGGTGGCAGGTGTTCACCGGGGACGCGCTCACCGGTGTGCGGCACCGCCGCTCGGTGGCGATCGAGCCGATGACCTGCCCTCCGGACGCGTACCGGTCGGGTCGGGACCTGATCTCGCTCAAGCCCGGTACGACCTGGCGGGGTGCCTGGGGCATCCGGCCCGGGGCCTGATGGAGTTCGCCGAGGTGGTCCGGCGTCGGCGGATGGTGCGCAACTACGACCCGGACCGTCCGGTCCCGCCCGACGTGGTGGAACGGCTGCTCGACCACGCGATCCGCGCCCCGTCGGCCGGGTTCGCCCAGGGCTGGGGCTTCCTGGTGCTGGAGGAGCCGGCCGACCGGGAGCGGTTCTGGGCGGCCACCACCCCGGACGGTGGCGGACGGGAGCGCTGGCTGGCCGGGATGCGCCGGGCGCCGCTCATCGTGGTGCCGCACGCCAACGAGTCGGCCTACCTGCGGCGCTACGCCGAGCCGGACAAGGGCTGGACGGACCGGTCCACCGATCGGTGGCCGGTGCCGTACTGGCACGTGGACACCGGCTTCGCGGCGTTGCTGATGCTGCTGACCGCCGTGGACGAGGGGCTGGGGGCCTGTTTCTTCGGTATCGCGCCGCAGCGGCTGACCAGTTACCGGGACGCGTTCGGCGTGCCGGCGGAGTACCAACCCATCGGTGCCGTCACAATCGGTTACCGGGCACCCGACCATCGGTCACCGTCGCTGCGCCGTGGACGTCGTGGAGTGGACGAGGTTGTCCGGCGCGGCAGGTGGAGCTGAGTGCTGCGTCCCGTTCGTCGGAGTTGAGGATCGGACGAGCGGTAGCGAAACTGACATCAGGGAGCAGAACGCAACGAGCGCTGGGCGGCTAGGCTGGCACGGTCATCGGTGCCGCGCCGCGCGGTGCCCGCCGCGGCCCGGCTCGGCGCTGTCGGTCGGCCCGGCCACGGGGAGGGGAGCGTGCCGTCGTGATCTTCAGAGCGGTCCGGGACGGGCGTCCCTACCCGGAGCACAACCTGACCCTGAAGCAGTGGGCGGAGATCCCGCCCCGTCCGCTGCGCCTGGATCAGATGATCACCACCAAGCGCGAGCTGGCGCTGGACAAGCTCCTCGCCGAGGATTCCACCTTCTACGGTGACCTCTTCCCGCACGTCGTGCAGTGGAACGGCGGGCTCTACCTGGAGGACGGGCTGCACCGCGCGTTGCGCGCCGCCCTGCAGCAGCGCAACCAGATCCACGCGCGGGTGCTTGTGCTCTCGGAACCGATCGAGTGACGAGCCCTTCTTTCGCGCGCTGAACCTTCGTTAGGGTGGCGTCCATGACCGCTCCACTCGACCTGCTCGACCTGGACCTCTCGCTCTCCGAGGAGGAGCGGCAGATCCGTGACGTCGTCCGCCAGCTCGTCGACGACCGGGTGCGACCGCACGTCGCCGACTGGTACGAGGACGGCCAGGTGCCGGCCCGGGACCTGGCCCGCGAGTTCGGCAAACTCGGACTGCTCGGCATGCACCTGAGCGGCTACGGCTGCGCCGGCGCGTCAGCTGTCGCCTACGGGCTGGCCTGCCAGGAGCTGGAAGCCGGTGACTCGGGCCTCCGTTCCCTGGTCTCGGTGCAGGGGTCGCTCGCCATGTACGCCCTCTGGCGCTACGGCAGCGAGGAGCAGAAACAACGCTGGCTGCCGTCGATGGCCACCGGCGAGGCGATCGGCTGTTTCGGCCTGACCGAACCGGACCACGGCTCCGACCCCGCCTCGATGACCACCCGGGCCCGCCGCGACGGCGACGACTGGCTGCTCACCGGCGGAAAGATGTGGATCACCAACGCGCCGATCGCCGACGTCGCGGTGATCTGGGCGCGCACCGACGAGGGTGTGCGCGGTTTCGCCGTACCCATGGACACACCCGGTGTCGCGGCCCGGGAGATCCGCCGCAAGATGTCGCTGCGCGCGTCGGTGACCGGCGAGATCGTGCTCGACGACGTCCGGCTCCCGGCGGACGCCCAGCTACCCGAGGCGGTCGGGCTCAAGGCGCCGCTGAGCTGCCTCACCGAGGCCCGGTACGGCATCGTCTGGGGCGCGATCGGCGCCGCCCGTGACTGCCTGGAGACCACACTGGCGTACGCCACCACCCGCACCCAGTTCGGTCGCCCGCTGGCCGGCTTCCAGCTCACCCAGGCGAAGCTCGCCGACATGGCCGTCGAGCTGGTGAAGGGGCAACTGCTCGCGCTGCACCTGGGTCGGCTTGCCGACACCCACCGGCTGCGGCCCGAGCAGGTGAGCGTGGGCAAGCTGAACAACGTGCGGGAGGCCCTGGCCATCGCCCGGCAGTGTCGGACCATCCTCGGCGCCAACGGCGTCTCCGGCGAATACCCGGTGATGCGGCACGCCAACAACCTGGAGAGCGTGCTGACGTACGAGGGCACCTCCGAGATCCACCAGTTGGTCGTCGGGCAACGGCTCACCGGGCTTTCCGCGTTCGCCTGACCTGCCCGATCTCGCCGTACCGGCGCTCGACGCGCGACTGTCGCAGTGGGGCCGTACCGTCATCGGCAGACGACGTGTCTGACGAGGACGGTGAGCGTGATGGCCCGCGACGCTGGCAACAACGAGCCCACGAGGGAGTTCCCCGGTTACCCGACCGGTGACGATCTCCGGGAGCGGTCGACCGCTACACCCGAGCCGGCCACTGATACACCGGGCGGCTATGGAAGCGCTGGCGGCCCCGGTGGGCCCGGCGACCCTCCCGCCGGCCCGCCCACCGGCCCGGCGGCCGGTGGCGACGGCGGTGGTGGTGGGGCCGCTCGCGGCCTGCTCCTGCTGCTCGGTGCCGCCGCGCTGGCCGTGGTGGTGCTGCTCGGCATCCAGGCGACCGGCTTCCTGCCGGATTTCCGCAACCCGTTCGCCAAGGAGCAGACCGACCGCAGCCAGCCACCGCTGCTGAAGTCGATCCAGGACCTCAGCCGCTACGTGGCCGCGGAGGGCAACTTCCAGGTGGTCGTCGACACCCAGAACGACAGGCGCAACGTGCCGGATTTCCTGCTCAACGAGCGCACCCTGTTCGTCGGGGCCGGCAGTGTCGAGGCGTACGTCGACTTCACCAAGATCGGTGACGGTGCCATCGTCCAGTCCGCCGACGGCAAGTCCGTCGAGATCAAGCTGCCCGCGCCGCAGCTCGGCGAGACCAACCTCGACATGGAGAAGAGCTACGTCTTCGCCGAGCAGCGTGGCCTGCTCAACCGGCTCGGTGACCTGGTCGGCAACGACCCCAACCGGCAGCAGCAGGTCTACCAGCTCGCCGAGGACCGGATCACCGCCGCCGCCCGCGACAGCGGCCTCTCCGCCCGAGCCGAGGAGAACACCCGCAAGATGCTGGAAGGGCTGCTGCGCTCCCTCGGCTACCAGCAGATCACGGTCACCTACGTAGCCCCCTGACCTGCCAAGCCCGTAACGCCGAAGCGCCCGCACCGACTTCCGTCGGAGCGGGCGCTTCCGTGTGGTCCCCCCGCGGGTGGGCCTGCGGCCCCAATCCGCTCCGGGGCGGGATCTAGTGTCCGGTGGAGGCGAGGTAGCGGTCCTCGTTCGGCATCAGCACCCACAGGATCAGGTAGACGATCACCTGGGTGCCGGGCAACAGCAGGGACAGCAGGAACAGCAGCCGGACCATCCCGGCGGACATGCCGAACCGCCGACCGAGGCCGGCGCAGACACCGGCGAGCATGCGCCCCTCGCGGGGCCGGACCAGTTTGCGACTCATCGTCGTACTCCCACTCTGCGGCGGTGCGCCGCGTCTGCAATCCACGGTAGAAGGGGATGACCACCTCGCCCTCGGTCCCGAGGATGAGCGGCGACCCGTGGACCCGTAGGTGCTTTACCCGGGCAACCCCTCGCTGACGCCTCCCCGAGCCGCCGCGTCCGCGGGCGGCGGTCAGGTGCACACGTCCCGGTGCGCGGGTGGGCGGTGAGCTGGGCGGGTACGCTGGCAGATCGGCCACCCACACCCCGGGCGGCCGCAATCCATACCCCGGTCGGTCACGAGCGGGGCCGTCAGATCGGCGGTCCTGGCGCGGCCGGGTCCCGTACGCCGGGACGACGGCGAGGAAGCGCAGCCATGATCAGTGTTTTCGACCTCTTCAGCGTCGGTATCGGGCCGTCCAGCTCGCACACGGTGGGGCCGATGCGGGCCGCGCGGACGTTCGTCGCCGGGCTCAAGGCCGACGGGCTGCTCACCGACGTCGCACGGGTGCAGGCTGAGCTGTTCGGCTCGTTGGGCGCGACCGGGCACGGCCACGGCAGCGGTCCGGCGGTGCTGCTCGGGTTGGCGGGCGAGTCGCCGGAGACTGTCGACACGGACACCATCGGTCCGCGGGTCGAGCGGATCCGGGCCGAGCGGCGGATCAGCATCCTGGCCGCGCACGAGATCGACTTCGACCCGGACCGGGACCTGACGTTGCACCGGCGTCGTTCGCTTCCGTACCACCCGAACGGGATGACCTTCGCGGCGTACGACGGGGCCGGCGCCGAGGTGCGCAGCCGCACCTACTACTCCGTCGGTGGCGGATTCGTGGTGGACGAGGCGGCGGCCGGCGCGGACCGGATCAAGCCGGACAGCACCCAGGTGCGGTACCCCTTCCTGACCGGGGCGCAGCTCCTCGACGTCACCACCTCCACCGGCCTGTCGATAAGCGAGGTGATGCTCGCCAACGAGCGCTCCTGGCGCAGCGAGGCGGACATCCGGGCCGGCCTGCTGGAGATCTGGCGGGTGATGCGGGAGTGCGTGCAGCGCGGCTGCGAGCGGGACGGCGTACTCCCGGGTGGGTTGAAGGTTCGGCGGCGGGCGGCGGAGCTGCGGCGCGGCCTGGAGGCGGACGCCGGGACGCCCGACCCGCTGCACGCGATGGACTGGGTGACGCTGTTCGCCCTCGCGGTCAACGAGGAGAACGCTGCCGGTGGCCGGGTGGTCACCGCGCCGACGAACGGTGCGGCCGGGATCATTCCGGCGGTGCTGCACTACTACACCCGGTTCGTGCCGGGCGCTGACGACGACGGTGTGGTGCGGTTCCTGCTGACGGCGGGCGCCATCGGCGTGCTGTTCAAGGAGAACGCGTCGATCTCCGGCGCGGAGGTCGGCTGCCAGGGTGAGGTCGGTTCGGCGTGCTCGATGGCGGCGGCCGGGCTGGCCGAGGCGCTCGGTGGCACCCCGGAGCAGGTGGAGAACGCGGCCGAGATCGGGATGGAGCACAACCTCGGGTTGACCTGTGACCCGGTGGGTGGCCTGGTGCAGATCCCCTGCATCGAGCGGAACGCGGTGGCTAGCATCAAGGCGATCACGGCCGCCCGGCTGGCGCTGCGCGGCGACGGTGTGCACAAGGTGTCGCTGGACAAGGTCATCAAGACCATGCGGGAGACGGGCGCCGACATGAAGGTCAAATACAAGGAGACGGCGCGTGGCGGTCTGGCCGTCAACGTGATCGAGTGCTGAGTCCGGCCGATTCGGGGCATTCGTTCACCGACTGCTAACCTGTCGTCCGTTTCAGGAGGCGGGAGGCTCGCGGTGACCTCTGGCGTCGCGGCGTTGTGGTCGCACCGCAACTCGCTGCGCATCCTGGTCCGGCGGGATCTGGCGGTCAAGTACCAGCAGTCGGTGCTCGGCTACTTCTGGTCGTTGATCGAGCCGCTCGGCATGGGCGCCATCTACTGGTTCGTGTTCGGGGTGCTCTACTCGCGGGACACCGGCCGGCACCTGGGTGAGGCGGCCGGCTCGTACCCGCTGTTCCTGATCACCGGGATCTTCGCCTGGATGTGGACCAGCTCGGCGCTGAGCGAGGCGACGAACGCGCTGACCGGCCAGTCCCGGTTGATCACCACGATGAACGTGCCGCGTCAGGTCTTCCCGATCGGCCGGGTCACCGGCCGGTTCGCCGAGTACGCGGCCGGCCTGCCGATCCTGGTCGCCATCGCGGTGATCTACGCGGTGCACGGTCGGATCCACCCCGGCTGGTCGCTGTTCGCCCTGCCGCTCGCGGTCGCCGTCCAGGCCGTCCTGTTGACCGGGCTGGCCCTGCTGCTGTCCGCCTGGAACGTGCTGATGCGCGACGTGGAACGGTTCCTGCGGCTGATCATCCGGGTGCTCTTCTACGCCACGCCGATCATCTACCCGCTCAGCCTGGTCCGGGAGTCCAACCTGCCCGGCTGGCTGAAGGTGGTGTACGAGCTGAACCCGCTGGTCGGGATCTTCCAGTTGCACCACGCGATCTGGTACCCGGACGAGTTCCCGAACGCGCGGCTGCTCGCCACGACCGTCGTCGGCAGCCTGCTGGTGCTGGCCGCCGGCTGGTGGTCGTTCCGCCGGTTGGAACCCGCAGTGCTCAAGGAACTCTGACGTGGCCGCGCCGATCATCGAGGCCGACGGCCTGGGCATCCGGTTCGTCCGCAACCGGCGCCGGCAGTTGCGGCTGCGGGAGTTGTTCATCCACCGGGGCGGGCGCGGTGCCCTGCCCGGCCAGTTCTGGCCGCTGCGCGACGTGTCGTTCACCGTCGAGCCGGGCGAGACCGTCGGGGTGATCGGCCGTAACGGCACCGGAAAGAGCACCCTGCTGCGGCTGATCGCCGGTGTCCTCATCCCGGACGAGGGCAGCATCCGGGTGCACGGTGCGGTCGCGCCGTTGCTGGAGTTGTCCGCCGGTTTCGCCAACGACCTGACCGGGCGGGAGAACCTGCACCTGGTCGGTGGGCTGCACGGACTGTCGACGGGCTATCTGAAACGGCACTTCGACGAGATCGTCGAGTTCGCCGGTGAGCAGGTGCAGGGTGCCATCGACACGTCGGTGCGCCACTACTCGTCGGGGATGAAGGTGCGGCTCGGCTTCGCGATCATCTCGCACCTGCCGCACCCGATCCTGCTGATGGACGAGGTGACCGCGGTCGGAGACGCGGAGTTCCGCAAGAAGTGCTACGCGACGATTGATCGTCTGCTCGGGGAGGGGCGCACGCTGGTGCTGGTGTCACACAACGAAAAGGACCTGACCCGGTTCTGCCGTCGGGGGTTGTACCTCGACGCGGGCCGGTTGATGCTCGACGGCAGCATCGCCGAGGCGCTCGACGCGTACCACGCCGCGGTCCCGCGGTGACGCTCGCGATCGTGCTCGCCGCCGGGACGACCGCGGCGCGCCTGACCACGTCGACAGGCGAGCCGCTGACCGAGCGTCTCGCCGCCCAGTTGCGCCGGGCCGGGGCGGACGAGGTGCGGTTCGCCGGCGACCTCGACGAGCTGGCCGCGCTCGCCGACACCGCCGACGGCCCGCTGCTGATCACCGGCACCGACCTGGTCGCCCACACGGCCGTGCTGCGGCACCTGGCCACCAGCCCGGTCGGGCCGACGGTGGCGCTGGTGCTCACCGACCCGCCGGTGCCCGGTCGGACCGCCGTTCGCGAGGAACGCGGCCAGGTGGTCGACGCCGGTCCGCTGGACGCGCTCGACGGCGAGGCCACCGGCGTGTTCGGTGGCGCGTTGCGGGTCGGCGTGGACGACCTGCCGACGCTCGCCGCCGCCGCCCGTGCCGCCGCGTCCGGGATGCTCCCGGTCGCCGCCCCGATCGGTCCGGTCGGCGACGTGGCGCCGCTGCCGGCGACCGGCGCGGTCGGGTCCGACGGGTCGGTAGCGGCCGGCGGTCCCGGATCCGCCGTGGACCGGCTCGTCGCGGGTCTCGCGGCGCTCGGCACCCTGATCTTCGCCCAGCGGGTACGCCTGCTCGTCGCGCACCGGGTCGCGGACGCGTCCGGGGTGGCGGCCGCCGAAGCGGCGGTGACGGCTGTCGACGAGGACCGGGCCGAGCTGCGGCTGTCGGTCAAGGAGAAGGACGACTTCTTCTCCACCTACTTCGTCAGCACCTGGTCGCCGTACGTGGTCCGGCTGTCGGCCCGGCTCCGGCTCACCCCGACCGGGGTGACGGCGATCTCGGTGCTGTTCGCGCTGGCGGCGGCGGTGCTGTTCGCAGTCGGCGGGCGTCCCGCCCTGGTCAGCGGCGCGGTACTGCTCTACCTCGGCTTCGTGCTCGACTGCGTGGACGGCCAGTTGGCCCGCTACACCCGGCACTTCAGCGCCTGGGGTGGCTGGCTGGACACCATGGCGGACCGGGCCAAGGAATACCTGGTCTACGCCGGCCTGGGCTTCGGGGTGAGCCACGCCGGGTTGGGCAACGGTTGGGCGTTGGCGATCGCCGCGATGACGTTGCAGACCGTCCGGCACATGACCGACACCTGGTACGGGGTGCTGCACGACGAGGCGGCCCGCCGACCCCGGGTGGCGACGGGTGCCGGCGGCGGTATCGGCGACCGGTTGAACGCGGCGTCGACCCGGGTGCAGGCGGACACGGGCTCGCTGTCGTACTGGCTCAAACGCACTGTCGTCTTCCCGATCGGTGAGCGCTGGGCGTTGATCGCGGTGACCGTGGCGCTGTTCAATCCGCTGGTCAGCCTGATCGCGGTGCTGGTCTGGGGGGTGCTGGCGTTCGCGTACACCGGGGCTCTGCGGACGCTGCGCGCCCGCTGGATGTGGGTGCCGGTGCTGGACACCGTCGATGCCACCCTGCACCGCGACGACGGGCCGCTGGCCCGGCGGCTGCCGGTGTTCCGCCCGATGGGCCCGCTCACCCTGGCGGTGATCGCCGCGCTCGGCCCGGCGGTGCTGCTGGCGGTGGCGCTGCTGGGTGACGCGCCGGACGGGCTGCGCTGGGCGGTGCCGGTGGCGCTGCTGGTGCTGCTCGTCGGTGGGCTGGGTGCCGGGGCGGCCCACAACGGGCCGTTGGACTGGCTGGTGCCGGCGGCGTTGCGGGCGGCCGAGTACCTGTTCGCCATCGCGGTCGGCGTGGTCGGCGACGCGCCAGGTTGGCTGATCTTCGGGTACGTCTTCGTGCTCACCGTGCACCACTACGACCTGACGGCCCGGCTGGAGAAGCGGCAGGCGGCACCACCGCTGCACGCGGCCACGCTGGGCTGGGACGGACGTTCGGTGCTGCTGGCCCTCGCGGCGATTGTCGGCGTGGCGGGTATCGGGCTGGCTACACTCGGTGCGTACCTTCTCGTGGTTTTCGTGGTGAGCGTCGTCCTGGCCTGGTTCGTCCGACCGGCCCGTAGCGCGCGGGCGCTTGTCGCGCCGGTGGGCGCCGGAGGTGCCGCGCCACGCTGACGGAGGGACGGCCGGATGACCCTGATCAGTTTCGTGGTGCCGGCCTTCCGGGTGCAGGGATACCTGCGTGAATGCCTGGACTCCATCCTCGGCCAGCCGGAGACCGACATCGAGGTCATCGCCGTCGACGACTGCTCGCCGGATGCCAGCGGCGACATCATCGACGAGTACGCGGCCCGCGACCAGCGGGTCCACTCGGTCCGGCTGCCGGAGAACGTCGGCCTCGGTCCAGCCCGCAACATCGGGCTGGACCGGGCCGTCGGCGAGTACGTGTGGTTCCTCGACGGCGACGACTGGCTGGCGCCGGAGTGCCTGCCCGAGGTCGCCGAGCGGTTGCGGGTGACCCGCCCGGACGTGCTGCTCGTCGACCACGTCCGCACCCACTGGAACGACACCGCCACCCGCAGCGCCATGGCCGAGGTGTTCCCCGAGTCGCCCGGCGCGGGCACCTTCCGGCTGCGGGACCGGCCGGAGGCGATGCGTCTGCTGCACACCGCCTGGAACCGGTTGGTCCGCCGGGAGTTCCTGACCGACCTGGGGCTGCGGTTCGCGCCCGGCTGGTACGAGGACGTCTCGTTCAGCTACCCGGTGCTGATGGCGGCGCAGCGGATCGGCGTACTGGATCGGGTCTGCGTCAACTACCGGCAACGCCGCGCCGGCGCGATCACCCGGACCCGGGGTGACCGGCATTTCGAGGTCTTCCCGCAGTGGCACCGGGTCTTCCACCTGATGGACGCGTGGGGCGCGGCGACCGACGCCCTGCGGCCGGCCGTCTTCGAGCGGATGATCTGGCACTACCTGACCGTGCTCGGCAACGGCCAGCGGATCGCCCCGGAGCTGCGGCCGGCGTTCTTCGCGCAGATCACCGCCGACTACGAACGCTGGTTGCCGCCCGGCGGCTATCCCGTCCCGGACGGGGTGGAGGGGATCAAGCACAAGCTTGTCGCCTCCGGTCGGTGGCGCACCTTCAGCGCGTTGCGGGCCGCGAGCCGGGCCCGCGACGCCGCCCGCCGGCAGGCGCGGACCGCCCGGCGTCGGGTCGGCCCGGTCGCTCGGCGCGGTGCTCGGCTGACCCGCGACGGGATGCTGCGCGAGTACTACCGGGCCGAGCTGCGACGGCCTGTCGATCCGACCCTCGCGGTGTACGCGGCCTACTGGTTCCGGGGTTACTCCTGCAACCCGGCGGCGATCTACGAGGCTGCCCGGACGTTGGCGCCGGGGGTGCGCGGGGTGTGGATCGTGCGCCGGGACCGGGTGGACACCGTGCCGACCGGGGTGGAGTACGTGGTCGCCGGCACCCCGGCGTACTACCGGGTGCTGGCCCGCGCCCGGTGGTTGGTCAACAACGTCAACTTCCCGGACTTCGTCCGGAAGCGACAGGAGCAGGTGCACCTGCAGACCCACCACGGCACGCCGGTGAAGGTGATGGGGCTGGATCAGCAGCGCTACCCGATCGGCGCGGGCCGGATGGACTTCGCCGGGCTGCTGCGCCGGGTGGACCGCTGGGACTTCAGCGTCAGCGCGAACAGTTTCTCCACCCAGATGTGGGACCGGGCGTACCCGGCCACGTACACGACCCTGGAGGTGGGCTACCCGCGCAACGACCGCCTGGTCACCGCCGGCCCGGACGAGGTGCGCCGACTGCGCGCGGAGTTCGGCCTCCACCCCGACGAGCAGGTCGTGCTGTACGCCCCGACGCACCGCGAGCACCTGCCCGGCTACCGGCCGCCGTTCGACCCGGACCGGTTCGTGCGGGCACTCGGTGACTCGGGGAGGCTGCTGATGCGCAGCCACTACTTCCACGACCGCGATCGGCGTCCCGGACGCCCGGCGGACTGGGAGCGGGTCCGCGACGTCAGCGGCCACCAGCGGGTGGAGGACCTCTACCTGGTGGCGGATGTGCTGGTCACCGACTATTCGTCGGCGATGTTCGACTACGCGGTGCTGGACCGGCCGATCGTGCTGTACGCCCCGGACTGGGAGGCGTACCGGCTGGCCCGGGGTGTCTACTTCGACGTGACGGCCGAGCCGCCGGGTGCGGTGGCGACCACCTTCGACGATCTGCTCGACCTGTTCCGGACCGACGCGGTGCGCTCGGACGCGGCGGCCAAGGCCCGCGAGCAGTTCCGGGGCCGGTTCTGCACATTGGACGACGGCCACGCGGCGGAGCGGGTGGTGCGTCAGGTGTTCCTTGGCGAGCCTGGTGAACGGTCCGCGCGCTGCTGATCGGACTTTTGTCGCTTAATAGCAGCGTCACCGCCTGAACATAGGACGTTTACCCGATGTCCTAAACCAATGATCCTGGTCACAGTCTTCAGGGGTTCGGCCGACCAACTGGGGGGGACGACGGTGAGCACCGTCACGCTCAAGGATGTGACCAAGGTATTCAGGGATGGCACCATGGCCGTCGACAGCATCAATCTCGATGTTACCGACGGCGAATTCATGGTGCTCCTCGGGCCGTCCGGTTGCGGCAAGTCCACGGTTTTGCGGATGATCGCCGGGTTGGAGGAGCCGACCAGCGGGGCTGTCCTGCTCGACGGGGAGCTGGCGAACGACCTGCCGCCACGGGACCGCAAGATCGCCATGGTCTTCCAGGACTTCGCGCTCTACCCGCACATGACCGTCGGCGACAACATCGCCTTTCCGTTGCGACTGGCCGGGGTGGAGCCGGAACCACGCGGTGAGCGGGTCAGTGACGTGGCCAGCGCGCTGGGCATCGGTGACGTGCTGGCCCGCAAGCCCGGCCAGCTCTCCGGTGGGCAGCGGCAGCGGGTGGCGATGGGGCGGGCGATCGTCCGCCGGCCCGGCCTGTTCCTCATGGACGAGCCCCTGTCGAACCTGGACAGCGGTCTCCGTGCGGAGCTGCGCGCGGAGATCTCCGGCCTGACCCGGGAGCTGGGCGTCACCACCGTCTACGTCACCCACGACCAGGCCGAGGCGCTCACCATGGCCGACCGGGTGGCCATCATGCGGAAGGGCGTACTCCAGGACGTGGGCACACCCACCCAGGTGTACGGCCGGCCGGCGACGCTCTACGTGGCGGCGTTCCTGGGCAGCCCGCGGATGAACCTGCTGGAGGCGTCGGTCTACGTCCACCTCGACCGGTACGTCACGCTCAACCTCGGTGAGCAGTCGCTCTACCTGCCCTGGAACGACATCCGCAGTCGCGCGGTGGCGCACTACCACGGTGAGCGGATCGTGGTCGGCATGCGGGCCGAGGCGCTCACCCCGGTCGCCCCGGACAGCCCGGGCGACGTGCTGCGCGGGCGGATCCGCTACCTGGAGCACCACGGGCACGAGTCGCTGGCGTTCCTCGACATCGGCGCTACCGCGATCATGGTCGACGAGATGGGTGCGCCGCTCGACCCGCCGCCGGTGGGCCAGCGTGGCCTGCGGCGGTTCGGCTCGGTGATGCAGCGCCTCACCGGCAAGCCGGTGGAGCCGCAGGAGCCCCAAAGCAGCAGTGCCCAGACCAGCGTGCTTCCCGATCCGGGCCGGCACCACCGCCGCCCGGCGGAGCTGGCGGTGCGGCTGGCGCCGTACCCGGCGGTCAGCGCCGGTCACCCGCTCGCCGTCTCGGTTCGGATGGACGCGCTGCACTTCTTCGACGAGCGGGGCGCCCGGATCGACGTGGGTTGGCGCTGACGACTCACCGGAGCAGGGTGGCGGCCCGGTCCTCGGGTGCCCTACCGTCTGCCCACCCAGTCCACAGTGAAAGACCACCGAAAGGGGTGCGCCCGTGTCGGGTGACCGTCCCAGCCCGCTCGTCATCGAGCGCATCCTGCGCGACCGTGAGGGCATCTGGCAGCAGATCGTGGCCGAGCGTGACCTCAACGCGTTGACCGGGCGGATGCTTGCCAGCTCCGCCATCGCGCTTGCCTGCTACGGGGCGGTGCTCGGCGCCTTCCACAGTGCGCTGATGGCGCTCACCTCGGCGCTGAAACTGCCACTGCTGTTCCTCGTCACACTGGCCATCTGTCTGCCCACGCTCTACCTGTTCAACCTGGTCTTCGGTGCCCGGCTCTCGGTGCGTCAGTCGTTGGCGCTGGTGATGGTGGCGATCACGGTCACCTCGATGCTCGCGGTGGCGTTCGCGCCGATCAGTCTCTTCTTCCTGATCACCGCGCCCGACTACGGGTTCTTCAAGCTGCTCAACGTGGCGATCCTGGCCCTGTCGGCGCTGGTCGGGCTGCGTTTCCTGACCGGCGGCATGCAGGTGCTCAACGACCACGGTCTGCTCGCGCCGCCGACCGCCAACGCCCAGGTCAACGCGCAGGCCAACGCCCCGGCCCCGGCCGTGCCGGCAGCGGTGCCCGCCGGCTCGGCAGCGGCAGCCGCTCCGGCCGCCGGTGCGAGTGCCGAGCCGGCGGCCGTACCGGCCGCGGTCGCGGTGGCCGAACCCGCTTCGAACGGCGTGGCCACCGCCGTGCCGGCTCACGTTCCGGCGCAGTGGGGCGGGCAGCCCGCCGGTGCTGCGGGCGGGTTGCCGCCCGGCTATCCGCGCTCGTGGAATGAGCGCCCGGTCCGACACGGCGAACCGACGCAGCGGCCGGCGAGCATGACCCTGCTCTACATCTGGATTCTGCTCTTCGGCTTCGTCGGCACCCAGTTGGCGTGGACGCTGCGCCCGTTCTTCGGTGACCCGGGCCAGGATTTCGCCTTCTTCCGCAGCATCGACGGCAACTTCTACGCGGAGATCCTGCGGACGATCGCCAACCTCTGACGCGCCTGACGGAAGCGGAAAACTCCTGGTTGCCGGCCTGGTTACCGGCTAGTAACGTCAGCGCATGACCATCGACTCCCGCCAGGTGGCGGCCGGCATGCTCGAAGCGGTGCCCTTCGCCCGTACGCTCGGCTTCGAATTCGTCGAGGTGGCGCCCGAGGCGGAGGGCGGGGTCCGGGCAGTCGTCCGGATGCCCGACTCGCCGGCCACCCACAACCACGTCGGGGGCCCGCACGCGGGCGCCATCTTCACCCTCGGCGAGACGGCCTCCGGCGCGGTCGTGCTGGCGGCCTTCGGGCACCTGCTCGACCGGGCCGTGCCGCTCGCCGTCGGGGCCGAGATCGCCTACCGCAAGCTCGCCATGGGCCCGGTGCGGGCCACCGCGCGGCTCGGCCGGCCGGCGCTCGACGTGATCGAGGAGTTCGAGTCCGGCCGGCGGCCGGAATTCGGAGTCGAGGTGGAGATCGCGACCGAAGACGGCAAGCCGACCTCGGCCATGACCGTGGTCTGGACGCTGCGACCCAACTGAAATCGTGCCGAGGAGGCCGAAACGGGTTTGCGGGCCCAGCGGGGTGGATAGATTCGTACCGTGCTGGGCCTACCTGCTCACGTGACCGCCTGTCTCTTCGACCTGGACGGTGTGCTGACGCAGACCGCCCGCGTGCACAACGCCGCCTGGACGCAGACGTTCGACGAGTTTCTCCGGCAGCGCGCCACCGCCTCCGGCGAACCGTTCCAACCCTTCGACCCCGGCCCGGACTACAACCGCTACGTCGACGGCCGACCTCGCGCCGACGGCGTCCGGACCTTCCTCGCCTCCCGCGGCATCGTGCTGCCCGAGGGCAGCCCCGATGACCCACCGGACGCCGACACCGTCAACGGCGTGGGCAACCGCAAGAACGTGCTGCTGCTCCAACACCTGCGCGACGTCGGCGTCGAGGTCTACCCGGGGTCGGTGCACTACCTGCGGGCGGCCGCCACCGCCGGGCTGCGCCGGGCAGTGGTGACCGCGAGCGCCAACGGGGCCGAGGTGGTCGCCGCGGCAGGGCTGGCAACGCTGCTGGAGGCCCGGGTCGACGGGCTGGTGGCCCGGGCGGAAGGGCTGCGCGGAAAGCCCGAACCGGACACGTTCCTCGCCGGGGCCAGGCTGCTCGGCGTGGACCCGGCGCAGGCCGCCGTCTTCGAGGACGCCCTCTCCGGGGTGGCCGCCGGCCGTGCCGGCGGTTTCGGTTACGTGGTCGGCGTCGACCGGGTCGGGCAGGCTGACGAGCTGCTCGCGCACGGCGCCGACATCGTGGTGCAGGACCTGGCGGACCTGCTCGACACCGCCGATCCGGCGGGCCCGGCCCGCACCGTTGTCGCCCACCAACCGAGCACCCGACGGGACCTCGCGTGATCCGGGAACGGGCCTATCCGGTCGAGCCGTGGCACGTCCGCGAGATCCGGCTCGACATGGACGTGCTGGCCCAGTCGGAGTCGGTCTTCGCGCTCTCCAACGGGCACGTCGGGCTGCGCGGCAACCTCGACGAGGGCGAGCCGCACGGCCTGCCCGGCACCTACCTCAACTCGTTCTACGAGCTGCGCCCGCTGCCGTACGCGGAGGCCGGCTACGGCTTCCCCGAGTCCGGGCAGACCATCGTCAACGTCACGAACGGCAAGCTGATGCGGCTGCTCGTCGACGACGAACCACTCGACGTGCGGTACGGGGAGCTGCTGGCCCACGAGCGGATCCTCGACATGAGGGCCGGCACCCTGCACCGGGAGCTGCACTGGCGCTCGCCCGCCGGTCGGGAGGTGAAGGTCCGCAGCACCCGCCTGGTCTCGTTCACCCAGCGGTCGGTCGCCGCGATCAGCTACGAGGTGGAGGCCGTCGACGGCCCACTACGGCTGATCGTGCAGTCCGAGCTGGTTGCCAACGAGTCGCTGCCCGCGCAGAGCAAGGACCCCCGGGTCGCCGCGGTGCTGGAGTCACCCCTGCAGGCCGAGGAGGAGCTGACCACCCCGGACGGGGGGCAGTTGATCCACCGCACCAAGGTCTCCGGGTTGCGGGTCGCCGCCGCGATGGAGCACGAGGTGCACGGCCCGGACCACACCACGATCGAGTCCGAGGGCTACCAGGACTGGGTACGCACCACGATCGCCTGCGTGCTCAAGCCCGGCGAGAAGCTGCGGGTGATCAAGTATCTGACGTACAGCTGGTCGAGTCGGCGGTCGCTGCCCGCGCTGCGCGACCAGGTCGGCGCGGCCCTCGCCGGCGCCCGACTGGACGGCTGGGACGGCCTGCACCGGGAGCAGCGCAACTACCTCGACGAGTTCTGGGACGCCTCCGACGTGCTTGTCGAGGGTGACCCGGAGGTGCAGCAGGCGGTCCGGTTCGGTCTCTTCCACGTGCTCCAGGCCGGCGCGCGGGCCGAGCAGCGGCCGATCTCGGCGAAAGGGCTGACCGGTCCCGGTTACGACGGGCACGCATTCTGGGACACCGAGATGTTCGTGCTGCCCGTGCTCACGTACACCCAGCCGAGCGCGGTGCGCAGCGCGTTGCAGTGGCGGCACAGCACGCTGGACTCGGCGCGGGAGCGTGCCGAGACACTCAACCTCAGGGGCGCGGCGTTCCCCTGGCGGACCATCGAGGGGCCGGAGTCCTCCGGCTACTGGCCGGCCGGCACGGCGGCGTTCCACATCGCCGCCGACATCGCCGACGCCGTGCGCCGCTACGTGATGGTCACCGGAGACATCCAGTTCGAGCGGGACGTCGGGCTGGAGTTGCTTGTGGAGACCGCCCGGCTGTGGCGCTCGATCGGCCACCACGACCGGCACGGCCAGTTCCACATCGACGGTGTCACCGGCCCGGACGAGTACACCGCCGTGAAGAACGACAACATCTACACCAACCTGATGGCACAACGGAACCTGCTCGCGGCCGCCGACGTGGTGATGCGCTACCGGGACGAGGCGTTCCACCTCGGGGTCACCGACGAGGAGGCGGCGAGCTGGCGGGACGCCGCCACCTCCATGCACGTTCCGTACGACGAGGAACTCGACGTGCACCAGCAGGTGGAGGGCTTCACCCGGCTACAGGAGTGGGACTTCCCGCACACCCCTGCGGAAAAGTACCCGCTGCTGCTGCACTACCCGTACTTCGAGCTGTACCGCAAGCAGGTCGTCAAGCAGGCGGACCTGGTCCTCGCCATGCACTGGCGAGGGGACGCGTTCACCCCCGAGGAGAAGGTCCGCAACTTCCTCTACTACGAGCGCCGCACCGTACGCGACTCGTCGTTGTCGGCCTGCACGCAGTCGGTGCTCGCCGCCGAGGTGGGCCACCCGGAACTGGCGCACACCTACCTGCGCGAGGCCGCGCTGATGGACCTGCACGACCTCAACGAGAACACCCGTGACGGCGTGCACATGGCGTCGTTGGCCGGCGCCTGGCTCGCCCTGGTCAGTGGGCTCGGCGGGCTCCGGGACCACCACGGCGAGCTGTCCTTCGCGCCCCGGCTCTCCAGCCGACTCAGCCGACTGGAGTTCTCCCTCCAGTGGCGCGGGCTGGCACTGCGGGTGGATGTCCGCCCGCACCAGACGACGTACTCGCTGCGTCACGGCGGTCCGGACGACGTGGTGGAGCTGCGCCACCACGACCAGATGCTGCGGGTGACCTGCGACGAACCGGTGACGGTGCCGGTCCCGCCGGCCGAGCCGTCCGGCCCCCCGCCCGAGCAGCCACCGGGCAGGTCACCGCTGCTGCGGTTGCCCGAGCGCGCGAACGTGGAGTGACGGTCGGGGCGGGACTGCTCCCGCCCCGACCGTCAGCACTGCGTCACGTCAGACGGGTTCGCCTGTCGACGGCCGCCCGATCGCGTCCCGGGGTGCCATCGCCCGGGGGTCGTCGGGCAGGCGAGCCTCGACCGCCCGGTCCCCGAAGTCCTTGTTGCGCTCGGCGTCCTGAGCGCCCTGGTTCCGCTCGTCCGACTGCTGCTGCCGGGACTTCTGCTGCTTGGCCATGACGATCCTCGCGATCCGTCGGGGCGCGGTTGCGCCGACACGGTCTGCGGTCGTTCGTCGCCTACCCGACGGTCCTGCTAACAAACACGGCCGGTGGCGAGGGTGGCTCGGGTGCGTGCGGCGCGGTGGGAGGGGTATCCGGGCGGCAGGCGAGCACTCCCGGAGGTGGGCATGGACGAGCAGAGCACGGTGACCATCCCGGTCGGGGACGTCCAACTCCCCGCCGACCTGATGCTGCCCGCTCAGCCGGTCGGGGTGGTGCTCTTCGCGCACGGCAGTGGCAGCTCCCGGCACAGCCCGCGCAACGTGGCGGTGGCCCGTACGTTGAACGGCCGTGGACTCGGGACGGTGCTTGTCGACCTGCTCAGCCCGGCCGAGGACGAGGTGGATGCCCGCACCGCCGAGCTGCGGTTCGACATCGGGCTGCTGGCCAGCCGGCTGGCCGGGATCGTCGACTGGTTGGCGGTCGAGCGCCCCGCCGGTGACGTTCCGGTCGGCCTGTTCGGGGCCAGCACGGGAGCCGCCGCCGCCCTGGTCGCGGCGGCGTCCCGCGCGGACCGGGTGGGTGCCGTGGTCAGCCGGGGCGGTCGGCCGGACCTGGCCGGCGCGGCGCTGGCCCAGGTGCGTACCCCGACGTTGCTGCTGGTGGGCGGCCTGGACGAGGAAGTGATCACCCTCAACGAGCGGGCGCTGGCGGAGTTGGGGGACGTCGGCGAGCTGCGGGTGATCCCGGGCGCCACCCACCTCTTCGAGGAGCCCGGCACCCTGGAGCAGGTCGCCGACCAGGCTGGCACGTGGTTCACCACGCGGCTGCGCTGACGATCACCCTCAGGCCGTGAGGGCCGAGGCGGAACGGCGCTGTTGGACGGTGTCGATGACACGCCAGAGGACGGCGGTGATCGGGACGCTGACGAATGCGCCGGCTATTCCCGCGATGAGCGTGCCGGCGGTGACCGCCACCAGGATCACCGCCGGGTGCAACCGGACCTGTCGCTTCATGATCAGCGGCTCCAGCAGGTTGCCCTCGATCTGCTGCACGGCGATCACGGCGGCCAGGGTGAGCAGCGCGGTGGTGGGGCCGTTCGCGGCAAGTGCCACCAACACGGCGACGGCGCCGGCCACCGTCGCCCCGATGATCGGCACGAAACCGCCGAGGAAGGTGATCAGCGCCAGCGGCAGGGCGAGCGGCACCCGCAGCACCACGAGCGCCAACCCGATGCCCAGGGCGTCGATGGCGGCGATGAACATGGTGCCCCGGCTGTACGCGCCCAACGTCTGCCAACCGGCCCGGCCGGCCTCGGCCAGCACCGGCTGGTTCGGGCCGGACACCCGCGACAGCACCCAGTGCCACATCGACCGGCCGTCCTTGAGCAGGAAGAAGAGCAGCACCAGGGCGAGCAGCGCGGAGCCGAACACCTCGGTGGCGGTCCGGGCACCGGCCACCGGGTCCGGAGAGCTGCCGCTGAGCCCCTGCCGGGCCTGGTCGACCAGCCGGTCAAGCTGGGCTTCGCTGACCGGCAACGTGGACGTCACGAAGTCCCGGCTGCGCTCCACCCCCTGCGTCAGCTCCTGGCTGAGCTGGTCGAACTGGCTGGCGGTCAGGTTCCACACCAGGGCGCCGACGCCGACCAGGATGCCGAGCAGCAGCAGTACGGTGCACAGCGCGGCCAACGCCGCCGGCAGACGCAGCCGACGTAGCAGGAGCAGCACCGGGTCGAGCAGCGCGGTGAGGAAGATGGTGGCGGCCAACGCGATGGCCAGCGGCGCCAGCAGGACGGCGATCCGGCCCAGCAGGTAGAGACCGGCGATGACCACCACCAGGCAGGCGCTCCACGACACCGCCGTCCGGACCAGCCAGGGCAGCGCCGCCCAGGTCTGGCGCGGCCCGGGGCCGCCTGTTGTCGCCTCGGGTCCGTCTGCCGCCATGTCGGTCCTCCTCGATCTCCGCGAGGTCGGTACCCAACCGGCGGCGAACTGACACCCGTACCGCTGCGCTGGCCGCCGCCGCCCGCGCGGATCCTACGCCGGCCGGCGTCTCCCGGGGTGGGTGTTCGAGGAACGCGCGGGGTCAGTGCTGTTGCCTCTCGGGCAGCTCGTCCAGCGAGCGGGGTCGACCGCTCAACGCGTCGCGGATCCGGTCGACCAGACCGATGCCGGGGGCGAGCAACCGGTTCGCCGGCGGATGGTCCGGTGCGCCCGGATGTGGCCGGGTGGGGCCGATCTTCTTGACCGCCGTCACCTTGCCGGCCGCGTCGACCAACTCCTCGCGGGCGGTCGCGGCGCGCAGTCGGGGGAAGAGTTCGTTCTCCTCCTCCCGCACGTGGTGTCGGATGGTGTTGGTCAGGTGGGAGAGGAGCTGGTCGAAGCGAGCGTCGGACGGGTCGACGGACTCCAGCTCCTTCATGGTCCGCTCGGCGTCGGCGTGCTCGGTGATCTCCTGGTCGGCGATCTCAGCACCGTCGGGCAGTGCCTTGCGGGCGATCGGATAGACGTACGCCTCCTCGGCCACCGCGTGGCGGACGAGCTCGGCGATCACGACGTCGACGAGGTGGCGGCGGTGCTCGGGGGTGCCCTGCCGGGTCTCCAACTCGACGAATATCGCCTCCACCTCGCGGTGGTCGGCGACCAGGATGTCGACGACGTCGTGGTCGTCTGTCGTCTCTGGGTTGCTCATCTGACGGCCCCTTACCGGTTGCGGATCGGTGGGAGGTGTGTGGCCCTGGTACCCCCACGGGGCTGCACAAACCTACGGATGCCGATGGGTACGACGGTGCCGCAGGTGCCTGTGGTGCGCGACCGGCACGGTTGCCCCGCCGTCGTCGGGGTAAGCGCCGCCATGGCCGACGACCGCCCAGCCGCCGACCGCGCACAGTCGCGGTTCGACGACGCCACAAAGCGCAGCGGCCGGGCGGTCCGCCGGGTTCGGCACCGCGGCGGGCAGGCCGGCCGGATCCGGGCCCGACAGTGGGAGGTCACCCTGGTGATCTCACTCCAGGCCGGGTTGGCCGCCGCGATCGCCGCGCTGCTCGCCAAGAATCTGCTCGGCCCCGGATCGCACGTCTTCGCTCCCGCCGCCGCCGTCGGTACGATCGCCACCGCCATCGGGCAGCGGGCCCGGCGCACCTTCGCGCTGCTGGCCGGAGTGGGCCTGGGCATCGTCATCGGCGACACGCTGCGGTTCCTGCTCGGCTCCGGCCCGTGGCAGACGGGTGTGGTGGTCGCGCTCGCCATCGCCGCCGCGTTGCTGGTGGCCGGCAAGGGCGGCCCGCTCGTCGGTCAGGCCGGCGGTACCGCGGTGCTGATCGCCACGCTGGCCCCGATGGAACGAGGGCTGGAGGTGCCCCGGATCTTCGACGCGCTCGTCGGTGGGGTGGTCGGTCTGGTGGTGGTGGCCCTGCTGTTGCCGGTCAACCCCCTGCGCGTGCTGGACCGGGCGGCGGCGCCGATCTACGCGACCCTCTGCGCGCAACTCGGCGAGTTGGCGACCGCGTTGCGGGCGCGCGACGGCGACGGGACGATGCGCGTCCTGGAGCGGCTGCGTGGCACGGACGACGACCTCAGTCGGCTCCACGACGCGCTCAGCGGCGCGGAGGAGGTGGTGACGATCGCGCCGGCCCGTTGGCACCGCCGCGAGCAGTACCACAGGTACGCCCGCAGCGCGGGTCACCTGGAGCGGCTGCTGCTGGACAGCCGCGCACTGGCTCGCTGGGCGACCACCGCCCTGCAGTACGACGAGCCGATCCCGTCCGAGTTGCCGGACGCGATGGGCCGGTTGGGTCAGGCGGTGGCAGAGATGCGTAGGGAGTGCCGGGTTGGTGACGAACCCCGGCGCACCCGCCGGTTGGTCGAGCAGAGCGCCGAGTTGGCCGGGCGGGCCTCCGCGAGCGGGGTCAAGTCGTTCGGCGAGTCGCTCGTCACCGGGTTGCGTACGTCGGCCAGCGACCTGCTCCGGGCGGCCGGTTGTGAACCCGACGACGCCAACCGGGTCGTGCGCCGGGCGGCCGGCGTCGGCGCGGCGGAGGTCCACCCACCGGTCCGGCGACAACTGCGGCGGGTCCGTCCGACGCGAGCCGCCCGGGTTCGTCGTCGGGCGCACCTGGCCGCCCGGATGCGCGACGACAGCCGGGCCGGCCACCCCGCGAGGGAGCGACCGGCCCGGTGATCTGTTCGGGTTGTCAGGCGGAGTAGCCGCGCTCGGCGATCCAGTTGGCGACCTTCGGCAGGCTCACCCAGTACTCGCCGAGCGCCGGGTCGGCCGGGTCGGCGACCCGGATGGTGTCGCCACCGTCGCGGTAGCCGACGAGGGTCAGGTAGTGGCCGCCCTCGTACGAGTGCGGGTTGCCGTCGGTGTCCACTGTGGTGCCCTTGATGTTCGCCACCACCGGTCGACCGGCGTCCACCGCGGCCAGCACGTCCCGGCGTAGCTGCTCGACCTGGTCCGGGCGGGCCACCGAGTCACGGATCTCGGTGGTCCGGTACTTGCCGCCGGTCAGTTCGTTGAGCACCCGGGTGGTGTCCAGGGCCGAGGGGGTGCCCGCCTCGGTGGTGCCCAACAGTTCGGCCACCGCGTCCTGGGAGAGTGCCTTGCCCTGGGCGGACAACGCGATCCGCGTCGCGGCCGGGCCGCAGTAGAAGAAGTTCGGCTGAGCCTGGTAGTCGACGCTGAGGATCCGCTCGGCGGACCGGTCGGTCTGGCTCGACGAGGTCGGCGCGGCGTGGGCCGGTGCGGCCTGGGCGGCTACCGCCGGGCCGAGGGCGCAACCGCCGGCGACAAGCATGCCGACGACGGACAGCCCGCTCTTCTGGATGATCGGGTTCATGGTCGAGTCTCCGTTCGGGGGTTGTGCGCCTCCGACCGTCGGAGGGCAGCAGCACCGGGAATGGCGCTCGGCTCAGCACGGGGCGACGACCAGCGGCCGGTCTCGGCCCTGGGCGTACCGGGTAGGTAACGGCTGCGCGGGGGCGGGCATTCCGCCGGCCCGGGGTGCGAGTGCCGCGATCAGGTGCAACGGCTGCCGGCGCGGGGGGATTCCGGTCCGCCGTCGCGGCCGGCCGCGGTCGGTCAGCGGGGAGCGAGCGGGCGGCGGAAGGTCGCCTGGTCTGGAGAGCCGGACAAAACGGGCGTTACGCGACGCGCCGGTCGGACCTCACAGGCTCCCGAGCAGCCCGGTCACGGTGATTTCGATGACGACCCGTTCCGGATTCGGGCGCGGGGTCCGATACCGCTCGGCGTAGCGGCGCTCCGCGTCCGCCACGGCGGCCCGATCCGACCGCACGACCGCGCGGCCCTCGATGGTCAGCCAGCGGCGGCCGTCCACGTGGCAGACCGCCACCGCCGCGCCCGCCGGGCCGGCGGCGGCCACCTGACGGGCCTTGCGGGAGCCGCCCGAGGTGATGACCCGGGCCAGCCCGGCCGCCGGATCGAGGGTCACCCCGACCGGTACGACGTGCGGGGTCCCGTCCGCACGAATCGTGGTCAGGGTCGCGAGGTGCCGTTCCGCACAGAAGGCGACAACACGCTCGTCGTGCACGTCCAACCGATGATCGCCCGCCATGCCCGTCCCCTGTTCACCGAACCGACCCCGATCATGGCACCTGGCGGCGTGCCCGATCCCGATCCGTCGACGAATCCGACTGGCCGGGCAGTTGCCGGCCAGCCGCCCGGCGCTTGTGCACCAGCCGGGTGAGGTAGATCAGCGCGGCGGCCAGGACACCCATGTCGTCCAGGTAGATCGGATCCGGCAGCACATCCACCGGGAAGATCGTGTAGATCAGCGCGCCGTAGAAGGCGACCTTGCCGCCCGCCCCGAGCCCGGTCAGCATCCGTCGCGTACGCACCACCCGCACCGCCAGCACCACGGCACCGACAAGCGTGGCGATCGCCAGGATGCCGGCGACCACCACGAGAACCCACGCCTGTCGGGACATGCCGTCACGCTAACCCACCGGGAGCCGCGCGGCTCAGAACGCGGGCACCGCCGCGCGTCCGCGAGCGGTCACCTTGTTCTCCCGGGTCTGCTCGACCGACGACCTGGCAACCTCGCTGAGCGGCAGCACCGACGCCGACTCCTCAACCCGTCGCCCGGTGGCGGCGTGGGCCTCCTCGCGCAGGCTGCGGGCCGCCGCCACGGCCAACTCGGCCGCCCGCCAGGCCACCTGCTCCTGCTCGCGGGCCGCGGCGTGCCGGGCCGCCAGATTGTCCCGGATCGCCCGCCGCAGCACCAGTTCCTGTGCGACCGGGTGCAGCCGCGGGTCCCAGCCGTCGCGGTGCGCGAAGACGTCGCTGAGCTGCTCCACCGACAACTCCCGCCGCCAGTACGCGTCAAGCGCGGCACGGTGCAGGTAGCGCTCGCGGTCCGCGTACTCGGCGGGAGTGTGAGCGGTCTGCGGCAGTGGCATGGCGGCCGCCGCGTCGAGCCGACGGACGGCCGCCTCGGCCGCCTCGTACGTCTGCCAAGCTGCCTCGACCGCCTCCTGCGCGGCCACCCACTCCGCTCGGCGACGCTGGGCGGTGGTGGTCGCCCGCCCCGCGGCCACCGCTACCTCCTGCGCGTAACGGCTCTGCTCCCGCTCCTCCTGCGCCTGTTCGAGTTGGCTCGGCATGGCCGCACGGCGGATCCGGGCACCCGGGTCGAGGCGGAGCCGGCCGGGCCGTAGCAGCAGGGCGGACACAGCGACGCCGACTGTCCCCAGCAGGCTCAGCCAGATGGCGGCAGCCCGGGACAGGTCGGGCAGGGCGGCGGAGAGGATGGTTTGCATGATCAGCACCTCGCGGTCGAAGGCGGGTATCGACGGGTGGCGGGAGGAGCCCGACGGCGCCGGTCGGCCGGGTGACGGGTCATTGCGTCGGGGCGACTGAGCTGCTGCGACGGACTACCCGGGACCGGGCCCCGGGATCACCGGGCCAGGATCAGCGGGCGGGTGGGCCGCGTCGTGCGGGAGTGCCACGGCCGGGATCGATCGCCGGGGCCTGAGCTGGGCGCTCTGCGAGCGGCCCGGTCAGCGCGGCGGTGTCCGCCGTGCCAGTCGGCTGGGCGGTGGTGGGCTGGGCCGCTCGCTCGGTGACCGGCGTGGCATCGGGACGAACCCCTGCCACCCGGCTGCTCACGGCGCTGGGCCGTAGCTGCGTCGAGGCGGGCGGTGGGATCGCGGCGAGGGCGCCGCCCAGGCCGACCGCGAGCACCAGCGCGGTGATCGCCAGTCGGGTCAGCTCACGCAGTGACCGCAGCACGACCCAGCGGGCCGGGCGGCTGAACACTGCGGACGACACCCGACCAACCTAACGCCTGCCCTGCCGTGCCGCAGCACGGCGACGGCCCGCTGCGGCGTGACCACCACCACCATGCGCACAGTGGACGACGGGGGTCGACACCCGGAAAAGACGGTGCCCCCGGGCCGGATCGGTCCGGCCGGGGGCACCGCGAGTGCGTCTGCGGCGGGTGGTGGTCAGCTACCGGCGCCGAGCACCGGCGGCGCGGCGTGCCCACCGTCGTGCCACACCATCTCGTCCTCGGTCAGCCAGGTCAGCCGCTCGTCGGAGTCGTCATCCTCCGGTCGACCCCGACCGCCGAGCACCCCGGCACCGTTGCGGCCGGAACCCACACCACCGGTCGCCGCCCGGCCGCCGCTGCCGCCACGCTGGCCGTCCACGGCGCGCCCGAGGCCGCTGGCGGACCGACCTTCGGCCGGGGTCGTGCCACCTGTCGGCCGTGCCGAGGGGGTGGGGGTGCTGCTCGAACCGGCGAGCGAGGCGGTGCGCAGGACCCCGCCGGCCGGCGCCCCACCTGGCGCCGCGTAGAGCAGCCCGGGGCCGGTGCTCGCGGCGGTCACCGGGGCCGACCCGGACAGGCCGGCCAGCCCGGCGGCGGTACCGCCGGTGAGCAACGCGCCACCGACAAGCGGATCCGCGCCGGCGAGGACGGTGCCGGGCTGGTCGGAGCCGCTGCCGGCGCCGAGCGGACCGGCGACCACGGCCGGCGTGCCACCGGTGCCCGAACCGCCCCGGTCCGAGCCCGAGCCGTCACCGACGACCGGCGGTGGGGCAGCGCGGTCGAGTCTCGTGACCGTCGCGTCGCCGGTGTGTGCGGTGACGCCGGTGCTGCCGGGCCCCGCGCTCGCCTTGGCGACGGCCCCAACGCTCTGCGGCGTCGTCGGATCCGTGTTGATCCGGTTCGGGGTGTCCGGGTCGGGCAGCGGTGGATCGACGACCCGGTCGTACGCGGAGATCTCGTAGCTGCTGGCCAGCTCGGCCACCAGGTTCACCATCCGCTGGTGGGCCTTCTCCTGCTCCTGCTTGTCCTGCTGGTGACCCACGAAGCCCATGACCATCGCGCCGGGCAGACCGAAGGTGGCGGCACCCTTGATCGTGCCGGAGATCGCCTTGTCGTTGTCGTCGGTCTCCTCCGGGCTCTCGGCCTCCTTGTGGGCGGTGCGCAGGTGGTCGGCCATCATGGTCAACCCCTGCTTGATGCCCGCCATCCCCTCGCCCAGGGCGTCGGAGTGGGCGACGATCAGGCTGAGTCGCCGATGGAACTCCCGTCCCGCCGAGCCCGTCCAGGTGTTGCCGAGCTTCTCCAGGTCGCCGCTCAACTCCCGGCCGAGCCCGTCGAGGATCCCCTTGAGCTCGGCCCACTGGGCGGCGACGCCCTCGATCTGCTCCGGCTTGCCGGCCATCACGCCGTCGTACAACTGCTGGTGACTGCTGCCCTGGTAGCGCGCGGTGTACTCAGACACGGCCGTTCTCCTTCGGCTGCAACGCCCGATCGACCCCGGTCAGCGCCGCTGTCACGTCGGTGGCGTTGGCGGCGTTACGCGCCTCGGCGGTGCGGTAGTTGGTCAGAATCGTGCTGGTGGCCTGCTGCGCGGCAAGCACCGCCTGCCGGATGCGCTCGGCCTGGTCCACATAGGACTGGTGCACCTCGCTGTAGCGGCGTGCCTTGTCGGTGGCGTCGAAGAACGAGCCCAGCGCCGGCGGGCGGCACTGCATCTCGGTGTTGAGCTTGCGCAGCACCGACTCGACCTGGCTCAACCGCGAAGCGAGGTGGTCGTGAAAGTCCTCAAGGGACAACAGGTCGACTTCCGTACGCCCGGTCATGGCAACATCCCCGTCGTTCTGGTTGACAACCGTCAGCGACACTCAGGTTAGTCCACCGCCGCGATTCGGGGCGACCCGTCACGGCTGCTCAGCCGTTGCTCCCGGTCGATCCCGCGGCCGTCCCGCCGCCCGCTCCACCCACCGGCGGCGCGGCCGGGGGTGGTGCGGCCGCCGGCGGTGCGGTCGATCCGTCGGGCGAGAAGACCGCCATCGCGTTCTCCTGGTTCAGGGTGGGCCCGGTCGGGATCAGTGCGAGCAGCGAGCCGGGCACCGCCAGCGGGGTGATCCCGCCGTAGCCGAGTACGTCGAGCGTCGCCGCCGAGCCGAGCGGATACCGGATGCCCTGCGGGGTGATCAGGTAGATCGTCGACCCGGCGGCACCGGATCCACTGGTCCCGGCGCCGGGCGAGGCCTGCGCCACGACGCCCTTGCCACCGGGCAGCAGCACCGCCTCGGCGGTGCGGACGGCGTCCCGCCTGGTCTGGGGCACCGGCACCGCGCCCGGACCGCTCCCGGTCAGCTCGGCCGGCGCCCGGTCGAAGACCTCAAGGGTGGTGGTCGGCTGGCCGCCCGCGCTGCCCGCCCGGTAGGTCGCGCACAGCGTGGTCTGACCCGGCCTGGCCTGGTAGACGGCGGGCAGCGCCGCCGGCAGCCCTTCCTCGTCCACGCGCTGCTCGACGTAGAGGTCGCCGGCCTGGTCCGGGGTGATGTCGGTGATCTGGCCGCCGCCGCGGACCATCAGCAGAGCGGTGATCTCACTGATCGGCGCGAGACCCTCCCGGGTCAGTACGTAGTGCTGCCCGGCGGCGCTGAACACCTGACCGATGACGGCGGGCCGGCCGGCCACCCTCCGCACGCTGCTCTCACCCTCGCCGGGCAGCGCCGGCTTGCGTAGCGGTGGCCCGGCCGGCACGGCGTTGAGCAGTTGCTGACCGACCCGCAGCGGAGTGGCGCGGGACATCTTCAGCGCCGTGATCGTCGGGTCGCCGTCGAGCACCTGGAGACGGCTGTTGTTGGTGAGCAGGTACCGCTGCTCGTCCATCACGACAAGGACCGCACGGTCACCCAGCGGCACGCCGCCGGGCAGCGCCCGGTCGATCACCAACCGGGTGCTTGACCGCTCGGGATCGACCGGGTCGGGCACGTCGCAGACCGACCAGGGCAGGCCGGTCAGCGACTTGCGGTCCGGCAGGGCGTCCGGTGCGCCGACGATGCCGAGGGTGAGCCCGCGCGGCTGGTCCCGCAGTGCCGCCTGGGACATCGTCCGCACCTCGGTGGCGGGCTGGTTCAGCACCAGGCGGGCCGAGGTGTAGTTGAGCGTCGGATGTAGCTGCCCGTTCATGAACACGTACGTCGCGCCGGTCTCCCGTTCGATGACCAGGCTCTGGTCCTTCAGTGGCACGGTGTTACCTGTCAACTGGCCGTAGGCACCAACCCCACCGAGCACGACGGCCGCGGTGATGACACTGCCGAAGACGGCCATGCCGAGCCGTCGCATCGGGAGGTTGGTGGTCTCCGGGTCGCCCGACAGCAGCGCGGAGACGATCCGGCGGGTGACGAAGCGGTACGCCTGCACCTGATCGCGGCGGGTCCGCATGACTTACCTCCGGCGGGGTGGATCCGCGACGATCAGGTCGGGGTGCCGTCGCGGGCTTCCCTACGATAAGGGGCCGACGGAGGTTCCTCGGGACCACCGCTCGTGGTCGGCACCGGACCGACCCGGTGCAGAGCCGTACCGTGCAGGAGGGACAGTCAGCGATGACGCAGGTTCAGGTGCGACCCGCCCGAGCGGCCACGGACCCGACTGAGGCGGCGGCGCGGCCGACGCCCCCGACCGACCGTCCCGGCCGTGGACGGCTCGGTCCGGTGCTGGTCGGGCAGCTCGTCGTGCTGGAGTTGTGCGTGCTCGGCGTCTGGGCCGCGTCGGCCGGCCCCCTGTGGCTGCTGGCCGCGGCGGGTGCCGTCGCGGCGCTGATCGTCGGGGCGACCTTCGCCCGCCGAGGGGGTCTCTGGTGGTTCGAGGACCTGCTGCTGCGCGGGCGTCTGCGGCGGCGCGGTGAGCGCGCGTCGGCGGTGCTCCGCGGCGGCCTGGCGGGCGACCCGCGGTTGGCGGCGCTGGCCCCTGAGTTGAGCGTGATCGAGTTGACCGACCGCGGCACCCGGCTCGGCATCGGGCGCGACGACGAGGGCTGGTTCGCGGCTGTCGCGTTGCAGCCCGCGAGCGGCGCGACGGCCGGTTCGGTGAGCGCGTCCACCATGGACCAGGTGTTGCGGGTGCTGGCGGACTTCAGCGCCCCGGTCTCCCGTACCCAGGTGGTCGCGCACACCCTGGTCTGGTACCCGGCGCCCGGTGCGCCACCGGCGGCGCACCGGACCGTCTGGGTGGCGCTACGGCTGACCGTCGGCGATGCCCGGGTGGAGGCGGTGAGCCGGGGCGGTGGGCTCGCCGGCGTGCACCGTACGGTGGCCGCCGGGGTCGGCCGGCTGGGCAAGGCGTTGACCTCGGCGGGGCTTGCCCATCGGCCGCTCAACCGGGACGAGTTGCGCGCGGCCATCGTCTCGGCGGCCGGGCTCGACCTGGGACCGGAGGCTCCGGCGGAGAGCTGGCGCGGGCTGCGCGGCGGTGGCTGGACCCATCGTTGCCTGGTGTTGCGCGGCCGTACCGAGGTGCCGCTCGGCCCGCTTGTGGACGCGATCACCGCGACCTCCGCGCCGTCGCACACGGTGGCCGCGACGGTATCGGCGGACGGTCGGGTGGCGTCACCGCTGCTGCGGGTCGCCGCGATGGACAACCACGTCGAGGCGCTGGTCAAGGTGGTCCGCGACATCGCCCAGCGAGCGGGCACGTCCGCCCGACCCATGGACGGTCAGCACGGACCGGGTGTCTACGCCACCGCGCCGGTGGCGTCGGCGCTTGGCGTCTCCACCCGTCCGCAACCGCGCTGACAGGCGTCGTCGACGCGGGCGGTCAGGGCCGGAGGTTGACGATCCAGCCGTAGAGGCCGCAGACCCAGAAGGCGAGCGGGACCAGCGAGATGATCAGCATGATCTCGGCGATGTCGAGCAGCCGGCCCCAGACCGGTGAGATGCGCTTACCGGCGACGGTCAGCCCGTAGATCAGGCTGACCACTGCGGCCAGCACCAGCCCGCCCAGGATCAGACCGAGCTGAACCGGCAGCGACGCGCTGGCGAACGTGGCAGCGGCGGCCAGGCCCATCCCCACGGTGCCGGCCAGCAGCACGGGGGTGCGCTGGGCGCGGCCCAGCAGCGGCCGGGCCCGGAGCAACGACAGCAGGGCCAGCACCAGGCACAGCAGCACGGCCGACACTCGCCCGTCCAGGGCGAGCACGAGTTGCGCGCCCAGCACCAGCACCGAGACGGTCCACAGCAGACCGGTCATGAACTGGTCGGCGCGTTCGCTGCGCTGGAGCACCTGCCGGCCGTCGACCGACTCGCTGTCGGTCTTCAGGTCATCCGGACCGGTCGGGATCGAGGGCACCGGCAGGCGTGCCAGCCGGTAGGCAGCCATCGGCAGTGCCGGCACCACACCGAACGCGACAGCCGCCACCACCGCCGCGGCGGCTGGCGCGTCGAGGCCGAGGACCAGGCAGAGCAGCGCGCCCATCCCGGTGGCGGCCCCCACCCCGATGGCGGCGAAGAAGAGCGGATACCGGTCGCCGACCGCCAGCACGGCGACCGCGCCCGCGACCACCGCGGCGGTCGCCGCGAGGAGCACGTGCGGGCTGGCCAACCCGGTCAGCGGCCGGTCACCGGCGAGCAGCAACAGGCCGCCGACGGCGGCATGCCCGAGGGCGACCATGGCCAGCACCGCGCCGGTGCGGCTGTCGGCGGCGGCCCGGGACAGCACCGCCGCGCCGATCAGCAGCGCCACCGCCACCAGCAGTGCGGCCAGCGCGCCGGGCAGGTGCGGTGGGCCGGCGAAGAGGGCCGCGAGCGCGCCAGCGCCGAGCGCCGACGCCGCGAACAGCACCGCGAAGGACCGGGTCGCGCCGACCTGCCACGCGCCGGGGCGCTGGTTGGTCGCGGTGGCGACGGCGTCCACCACGTCGTCGAAGACGATCTCCGGCGCGGCCGCGGACCGGGGGTTGAAGTAGAGGACCTCGCCGTCGCGGACACTGAGCTGCGCGGCGGTACGGCCACCGTCCAGCGGCGCGCCGCCCAACCTGGACAGCGCCCAGCCGCCGTGCCGCGCACCCTCGTCGGCCATGTCCTCGCCGGCGTAGCGCAGCAGGGTGGGCAGCAGGTCGGCCATCGGCACGTCCGACGGCAGCGCCAGGTCCATCCGGGTACGCGGAGCCACGATGGTGATCCGGCTCAGACCACCGGTCGCCGTCTTCGTCGCCACAGTGGCCTCCAGGTGTGCGTCGGTGCTCGGCTGGCCGCGATGCCGCGCTCCGGGTCCACCGCGCCCACGGCAGATTACCTACGATGGCGTCCACGTACGATGCCCACCCGCGGGCTCCGGTCCGCGGCGGCACGTCATCAGGCCGCTTCTGGGGAGGAGACAGCCGTGAGCACTGTGGTGTTCCGCCGGCTCCCGCGTCAGCCGGGACCGGCCCTACCGCGCGGTGAGGTGCTGCTGGAGTCTCCTCCCGAGCTGCCCGAGCCGACGCCCCGCGGGATGGGGCAGCTGCTCATGATCCTGCCGATGTTCTGCGGGGTCGGCGCGATGGCGTTCCTCTACGCCGGCAAGGGCGGCGGCATGATGACGTACGTCGCCGGTGGCCTCTTCGGCGTCTCGATGCTCGGCATGGCGATCGGTTCGCTCGCCAACAACGGCGGCAAGGACAAGGCCGAGCTGAACGCCGACCGGCGCGACTACATGCGCTACCTGGCCCAGATGCGCAAGCGCACCCGGCGGGCCGCCGAGCAGCAGCGGGCGGCGATGACCTGGCGGCACCCGGAGCCCGACGCGCTCTGGTCGATCGCCGCGTCCCGGCGGCTCTGGGAGCGGCGGATCACCGAGGACGACTTCGGTGAGACCCGGATCGCGCTCGGCCCGCAGCGACTGGCGGTGGAGATCGTCCCGCCGGAGACGAAGCCGGTGGAGGACCTGGAGCCGATGAGCGCCATCGCGCTCCGCCGGTTCGTCCGCGCACACTCCACAGTGCCCGAGCTGCCGACCGCGCTGTCGGTACGCGCGTTCAGCCGGGTCGCGCTGCGCGGCGACCGCGCGCCCGTGCTCGACCTGACCCGGGCGGCGCTCGGGCAGCTGGCCACCTTCCACGCCCCGGACGACCTGGTGGTCGCGGTGGTCGCCGCGCCGGACCGGCAGCCGTCCTGGGACTGGGTGAAGTGGCTGCCGCACGCCCACCACAGCGGGCGTACCGACGCCGCCGGTGCCCGCCGTCTGGTCTTCGCCAGTCTGACCGAGGCCGAGGCGTCGCTCGCCGCCGAGCTGGCCGGTCGACCCCGGTTCGCGCCCGAGGCCAAACCGCTCACCACCGCCCCGCACCTGGTCGTGGTGATCGACGGTGGCGAGATCGCGCCGACCTGCCAGTTGGTGGGCCCGGGGCTGCTCGGCACCACCGTGATCGACCTGTCCGGGACGGTGCCCCGCGACGCCGGTCGCTGGCTGCTCTGCCTCGACGTGGCGGACGGAAGCTCGCTCGACCTGGTCCGGGGCAGCTCGTCGTCGCCGCTGGGTCGCCCCGACCGGCTCAGCGCCGAAGCGGCCGAGGGGCTGGCCCGGCAGATCGCCCCGTATCGCCTGTCCCAGCAGCAGACCAGCAGCGACGAGCCGCTGGCGCGCAGCATGGAGCTGCCGGACCTGCTCGGGGTGGGCGACGCGGCGACGGTGGACGTGCAGCACACCTGGCGTCCGCGCGGTCACCGGGACCGGCTGCGGATCCCGCTCGGCGTCGGCCCGGACGGCAATGTGGTCGAACTCGACTTCAAGGAGTCCGCGCACGAGGGTATGGGCCCGCACGGTCTGGTGATCGGTGCCACCGGCTCCGGCAAGAGTGAGCTGCTCCGTACGGTGGTGGCCGCCCTGGCGGTGACCCACTCGTCGGAGGAGCTGAACTTCGTCCTGGTGGACTTCAAGGGCGGCGCGACGTTCGCGTCGCTGGAGGCGTTGCCGCACACCAGCGCGGTGATCACCAACCTGGCCGACGAGTTGCCGCTTGTCGACCGCATGCGTGACGCGCTCGCCGGCGAGATGGTGCGCCGCCAGGAGTTGCTGCGGGCGGCGGGCAACTACGTCTCCCGCTTCGAGTACGAGAAGGCTCGGGCGGCCGGTGAGCCGCTGGCCCCGATGCCCAGCCTGTTGATCATCTGTGACGAGTTCAGCGAGTTGCTCGCCGCCAAGCCCGACTTCATCGACCTGTTCGTGATGATCGGCCGGTTGGGTCGGTCGCTGGGCGTGCACCTGCTGCTGGCCAGCCAGCGGCTCGAAGAGGGCAAGCTGCGTGGCCTGGACACCCACCTGTCGTACCGGATCGGTCTGCGGACGTTCTCGGCTGTGGAGAGCCGGATCGTGCTCGGCGTGCCGGACGCGTACGAGCTGCCGAACGCGCCGGGCCACGGCTACCTGAAGACGGACACCAGCACCATGCTGCGGTTCCGGGCCGCGTACGTGTCCGGGGCCTACCGGGCGCCGGGGCAGCAGGCCGCCGCGTCGCAGGCGCTCGTGCAGCGCCGGATCGTGCCGTACGGCCTGGACTTCATCGCGGCACAGCTCCCGCAGATGCCGGTGGACACCGCTCCGGAGCCCGAGCAGCCGGCCGACGGCAAGGCCGTGGCGATGCTCGACGTGCTGATCGACCAGCTCAAGGGTCGGGGCCGCCCGGCCCACCAGGTGTGGCTCCCGCCGCTGGCCGACCCGCCGGGCCTGGGTGAGCTGCTCGGCCCGCTGGCCGTCGACCCCACCTACGGGCTGTGCACCGCGTCCTGGCCGGGGCGCGGGCGGCTGACCGTGCCGGTCGGGGTGGTGGACCGCCCGTACGAGCAGCGCCGTGACCCGATGATGGTCGAGCTGGCCGGGGCCGGCGGCAACGTGGTCATCGTCGGCCGGTCGCTGAGTGGCAAGAGCACCATGCTGCGTACGCTGCTCGCCTCGCTGGCGCTCACCCACACACCACGTGAGGCGCAGTTCTTCTGCCTGGACTTCGGCGGAGGCGCGCTGCGCAGCCTGGAGCGCCTGCCGCACATGGCCGGGGTGGCCGGTCGGCGGGACGTCGAGGCGGTACGCCGGACGGTGGCCGAGGTGGTCGCCGTGCTGGACGACCGGGAGACGCGCTTCGCCCAGCACGGCATCGACTCGGTGGCCAGTTACCGCCGTCGTCGGGCGGCCGGTGAGTTCGCCGACGACCCGTTCGGTGACGTGTTCCTGGTGGTGGATGGTTGGAACACGCTGCGCCAGGAGTACGAGGAGCTGGAGCAGACCATCACCACGCTCGCCAACCGGGGCCTCGGCTTCGGTGTGCACGTGGTGCTCACCGCGGTGCGGTGGGCGGAGATCCGGATCAACATGCGCGATCTGCTCGGCACCAAGCTGGAGCTGCGTCTCGGTGACCCGTCCGAGTCCGAGATCGACCGCCGCGCGGCGATGAACGTGCCGGAGAAGTCGCCCGGTCGTGGCCTGACCCGGGACAAGCTGCATTTCCTCACCGCCATCTCGCGGCTCGACGGTCGTCGGGACATCGACGACCTGAGCGAGGCTTCGCTGGCCCTGGCCGGGCATGTGGCAGCGAACTGGCCGGGTCGTCCGGCGCCGAAGGTGCGGCTGCTGCCGCGCCGGTTGCCGGTGGCCGAGCTGGCTCGGATCATCGACCGGTCGGCGCCGGGTCTGCCGATCGGTGTCAACGAGTCGGCGCTCGCGCCGGTCTACCTGGATCTGGCCAACGAGCCGCACCTGACGGTCTTCGGCGACGCCGAGTGCGGCAAGACCAACCTGCTGCGGTTGATCGCCCGGGGCATCACCGAGCGGTACACGCCCGCCCAGGCGCGGCTGGTGATCGCCGACTACCGGCGTGGCCTGCTGGGCGCGGTGGAGGGCGATCACCTGCTCGACTACGCCCCGTCCAACCAGGCGTTCGCCCAGGGGCTCGGGTCGATCCGCAGCGCGTTGTCCAACCGGTTGCCCGGCCCGGACGTGACCACCGCCCAGCTACGCGACCGTAGCTGGTGGAAGGGCCCGGACCTGTACATCCTGGTGGACGACTACGACCTGGTGGCGTCCGGTGGGAGCAACCCGCTCAGCGCCCTGCAGGAGTTGTTGCCGCAGGCCCGCGACATCGGTCTGCACCTGATCGTCACGCGTCGCGTCGGTGGTGTGTCCAGGGCGCTCTACGAGCCGGTGTTGCAGCGGTTGCGCGAGCTGGACTCGCCGGGTCTGCTGATGTCCGGCAACCGGGAGGAGGGCGCCGTGTTCGGCACGCTTCGGCCGAGCCCGCAACCGCCGGGTCGGGGCACCCTCGTCCGGCGACGTGACGGCCAGCAGTTGATCCAGACGGCGTGGGCCGAGCCTTCCTGAGCGATGCACATCCGGCGCGATTCACCACCATCCATCGCACCCCCGCCGATCAGGGCTGCGGGCGCTCGACCGGTTCCGCTACGGTCTTCACTGGAGTGTCCGTCGGTGGGGTGTTGCTGCCTTGCCGCGGGGGAGGAGTGCGGCAAAGCCGCCACCACAACATGACGGAAGGGTGTGAAGCATGGCGTTCGAGGTCGAAGCTGCGACTCTGCATACCGCCGCGAGTGACGTGCGGTCCACGCGCAGCGAGGTCGACGGCGAGCTGAAGAAGCTGTGGAACGTGGTCGACGACCTGGCCATGGCGTGGAAGGGTCAGGCGTCCACGGGCTTCCAGTCGCTTATGACGCGCTGGAACGAGGACACCGTCAAACTGCTGACGGCGATGGACAACATCGCTGACCTGCTCGACAAGTCGGGTACGACGCATCAGGTCAACGACGAAGAGCAGCAGCAGATGCTGGACAAGTTCCACTCTGCTCTCAACCCGTGATCCGCAGCCAGCAGAGGAGGAAATCGTGACGATCAAGGTTGACTACGCGGTCCTCGAGAGCAGCAATCAGCAGATGCAGGCCATCTCGAAGACGCTCGAGGAAAAGCTCGACACGCTGCGGGCGATGCTGACCAAGCTCCACTGGGACGGCGAGGACCGGGTTGCCTACGAGCAGCACCAGGCGAAGTGGGACACGGCGGTCCGGGACATCAACCGGATCCTGAACGAGATCGGCGGTGCCGTCGGCATCGCTCGGGAAAACTACCTCACCACCGAGATGAGCAACTCCAAGGTGTGGGGCTGAGGCATTGACCGGTGCGGCTCCGGTCCGGTTCACCCGGGCCGGAGCCGCATTGTCTTTCGGTGTCGGTGCGCAGCGGCGGTCAGCCGGCCGCCGGCGCGTCGGTGCGTCGGCCAGGGCGCCAGCCGCGTTGGCGGCCCCGGGCCACGATCGGTCGGGCGATCAGCAGCAGCACGGTGAGCAGCCCGCCGACCGCTGCGGCCCAGATCGCGGCGGTGCGCTGCCAGCCCAGTGGGTCGTCGTGCACGACGGGCGCCGGCAGGGTGGTGGCCGGCGGGTTCGCCCTTGTGCCGAGCAGGCTCGACACCGCCCGGTACGGGTTGACAGTGCCGTAGCCGATGTCGGCGTTGTGGCCCTCCGGCGGGTTGTCCGCCGTGCGTTCCAGCCGTTCGGCGACCTGCTGCGGGGTGAGATCCGGGTAGGCGGCCCGGACCAGCGCGGCCACTCCCGAGACGTACGCGGCGGCGTAGCTGGTGCCGCCGGTCGGCTCGGCGCGGTAGCCGGAGCCCTGAGGTGCCGGCCCGATGATGTTCAGCCCCGGTGCGGCGATGTCGACGTAGTCGCCGCTGATCGAGCTGCCCACGTGACCGCCCTGCTCGTCGACCCCGCCGACCGCGATCACCCCGGGGTACGCGGCGGGGTAGCCCGGCCGGTCCTGCTGATCCTCGGCCCGGTTGCCGGCGGCGGCGACGAGCACCACCTGCTCGGCCAGAGCGCGGTCGACGGCCGCCGTCAGTTCGGGGCCGGGAATGGTCGTGAGGGACAGGTTGATCACGTCTGCGCCGTGTTCGACAGCCCAGTCGATCGCCGCGGCGATCTGCACGGGAAGCTGGGTGTCCCTGGTGTCCTTGAGATTGGGCAGGACCCGGATCGGCAGGATGCGGGCGGCCGGGGCGATGCCGCTGAACGGGACACCGGTGCCCTCCCGGCCGGCGATGATGCCGGCGATCATCGTGCCGTGCCCGACCAGGTCGCACTGGCCCTGGTTGGCTGGCAGGTTGTTGAAGTCGCGACCCTCGAGCACCTGGCCCGCGAGCAGCGGGTGGACGGCGGAGACCCCGGAGTCGATCACCGCGACCGTCACTCCGGCGCCCCGGGACAGCGGCCACGCCGCGGACGGCTCCAGCCGGCGCAGCGCCCACGGCATCGCCGTCAGGCTCTCCTCGCTGGCCGGACCGCAGGTGGGCGGTGCCGCCCGCGCCGGTGTGGGTGCCACCAGAGCGGTGCCGAGCAGAATCGCCAGGGCTCCACTGAGGACACCGCGAGCGGCACGGCCGCTGCGGCGGAACGGGTGGGTCGCGCTCAACGGCGGGCATTCGCGCACCCGCAGAGATTACCGCTGCGCCCGGTCGGGCAGCGGCCCGGCGAGGTGGGTCAGGCGCCGGGTTCGACCTCCGTGGTGGGCGTTTCGGCGAACAGCGCGAGCAGGGCGCCGACCTGGCGGTCGGCCTCGGCGGGGTGCCGGAACCGGCCGGCCGGGTTGAGGGTGTACTCGTTGCGCCGTCCGACGCGGGTGCGGTGCAGGTAGCCGCCCGCTTCCAGGTCGGCGACTATCGCCTGCGCGGCCCGTTCGGTCACCCCGACCTCGGCCGCGACGTCGCGTAGCCGGGCGGTGGGGTTGCGGGCGATGGCAAGCAGCACGTGCCCGTGGTTGGTGAGGAACGTCCAGTTCCGCCCGCCGCCGGTGTCGCCCGTCGCAGTGCTCGCCATGGTGTGACCGCCTCTCCGGACGTCCGCCCTGCCCTCGGGAGTCTCGCCCGACCTGCGTTCGGTGCGTCACCCGGGGGTCGGACCGAAGTCAACGTATGAAATCTAAATCACGCATACCTTGACGCATCTTAGGGTGCGTGTGACCGTGGAGCCCGAGCCAGCGCCACCGTCGGCCCGGCTGATAAGCCCTCTGACCAGGTCAGACGCGTGAAGACGAGGTGCGGGGATGAGTCGTCCTGGAACTCCCGGCGGGCAGCCGGGTCCGCAGCGGATCGCCGACCGGGCGGCCGCAGCAAGCGAGCCGGCCCGGGCGTACGCCGAGCTGACCGCCGGAAACCGGCGCTTCGTCAGCGGCGCCCCACGCCACCCCAACCAGGACGCCGGGCACCGGGCCGCCGTGGCCGACGGGCAGCACCCGTTCGCGGTGATCGTCGGCTGCTCCGACTCCCGCCTGGCCGCCGAGATCATCTTTGACCGGGGGCTTGGTGACCTGTTCGTGGTCCGCACGGCCGGGCACACCACCGGTCCGGAGGTGCTCGGCAGTGTGGAGTACGCGGTGACCATCCTCGGCACCCCGCTGGTGGTGGTGCTCGGCCACGACTCGTGCGGGGCGGTGCAGGCGGCGCGGGAGTCCTCCGCGACCGGCACCCAGCCTCCCGGGCACCTGGGTGCGGTGGTCGACGCCGTGCTGCCCAGTCTGCGCCGGGCCGAGACCGAGGGTGTGGACGACATCGACGGCATCGTCGACATCCACATCGCGCAGACCGTTGAGACGCTGCTCCGGGAGTCGCCGGTGCTTGCCGACGAGGTGGCGCAGGGGCGGTGCGCGGTGGTGGGTGTGTCGTACCGGCTGGCCGCCGGAGCGGTGCGCCCGGTGGCCGCCGTGCCGGCCGGCTTCGCGGCGCTCGACGTGCCGACCGGCTCGGCCGACCCGGTCGCGGCCGCCTGACGCGTCGAGGGCCGCTCCGCGCGACGCGGAACGGCCCTCGACGGAGGATGCTGCGGGTCAGAGCATCGACATGTGCACGTGGTCGGTGTGGTTCGACGGCCCGCTGTACGACTTCCAGCCGGTCGCCGGGAACCAGATCTGCCGGTTCCAGATCACGTAGTAGATGCCGAGCCGGTCGGCGTTGCGGATGAGGAACGCGGCGACGTTGTTGCCGTACGTCCGGGTGTCCTCGTTGTGCCACGGTGAGAAGCCGCTCTTCTGTAGCGACCAGTCGCAGGCGCGGCCCTTCGGGTGCTCGTACGGCCCGCCGTTGCGGTGACAGCCGACGAACCGGTTGAAGCCGGCCCGCTTGACCTCCTTGTACGCGTGCAGCGTGCGCGGCGTGACGCAGCCGGACGTGGTGGGGTCATCCTCGCTACAGGACTGCGCCTTCCAGTCACCGTCGGCGGTGCGGCCCGGCCCGATCCGGGCGACCGGCGAGGTGGCGTCCACCAGACCGCCGGTGAAGCCCTTGCCGCCAACCAGGGCGAGCGCCTTGTCGGCCTCGCTCTTGCGCTTGGCCATCACGGCGGTCTGCTTCTGCTGCTCCCGGACCTCGGTGTCGAGGGCCAGCTTGGCCTGCTCGGCACGGGCCTTCACCGTGTTGACCTCAGCGAGCTTGTTCTCGTTCACCATGTTGATCTCGTCGAGCATCGCGGCGCGCTGGACGAACGTGTCCGGGGCGTCGCTTTCGAGCAGCATCGCGAGTGCGCCGATCCGACCGGTGCGGTACGACTGGGCGGCGATCTGCCCGACCTGGGGCGCCAGCGCGTCCAGGTCGGCCTTGGCCCGGTCCACCTCGATCGCCAACTCCAGTTGCCGCTTCTTGGACTTGTCCAGTTTGGACTTGGCGGCGGAGTAGTCGCGGTTCACCTGCTCGATGACGTCGTTGAGCAGCTTGGGCTCGTCGTCCTCCTCGTGCCCGGACGGTGTGGGGGTCGTCGGGGCGGCGTGGGCCGGGAGGGGCCCGGCGAGCACGGTCAGTGCGGCGATCACGGCCACCACGGGTGTCAACCAGCGGCGTAGGGGTGCCGTCACAATGTTCCCTTCCCTCGACCGCCGACCGGGTTAGCTGACGGGTTCGGGGCGGAAGTGGCCCCTACCGCTGACGCGGATTCACCCCACACACCTGGGTCCCCGGCTCGCCGGTTGGCGATTGGGCGGTGGCACCGCAGGCGCCGCTTCGCGCCTTCATCGGTAACCGGCAGCGAGGTTACCCGAGAGTCGACTGGGTGAGCTACGCCTGGATGCCGACCAAAAGTGTCATTTCGCCATAGCGTTGTGTGACCAGTGACGCGGTTCTCAGGGGGAAGACCCGATCTGGTCACGCTGAGGAGTGTCACCATGCCGTATCCGTGCTCCTGTTCGACTCCGGCCACCCGTCGGTGGCGGTGGATGGGGGCCGGGCCCGCGTCTGGTCCGGCTCGTCGGGTCGCCTCGTTCGCGGCGCGTTGAGGGCGGCCAGCGCCTCCGCCCGGTCCGCCCGGGGGCGCGGCCGGGCGGCGTCGACGGGCGGCGTGGTTTCGGCGCGCCCGGCCGCGGTCACGATCGCGGCCAGCCCGGTGGTCAGTGGCACGGCGGCGATCAGCCCGAGCGTGGCGACCGCGCTGCGGACGATCTCCTGCGCGAGGAACTCGCTGGTGAGGATCTGCCCGATCGGCCGCGAGTCGGCGGTGAGCAGGAGCAACAGGGGCAGCGACGCGCCCGCGTACGCCAGCACGATGGTGTTGACGGTGGAGGCGATGTGCGCGCGGCCGACGCGGGTCGCCGCACGGTAGAGCTGCATACGGGTCAGCCCGGCATTGGCGTTCGCCAGCTCGGTGACGGTGGCCGCCTGGGTGACCGTCACGTCGTCGAGCACCCCGAGCGAACCGATGATGATCCCGGCGAGCAGCAGGCCGTGCAGGTCCACGTCGCCCTGGAACATCGACAGTGTCGTCGCGTCCTCGCTGCCGAAGCCGGTGAGGTGGGTCGCCGCCGTGGCGATGGTGGCGAGCACGCCGGTCAGCACCAGGCTGCCCAGGGTGCCGAGCACCGCGACCGAGGTCTGCGCTGTGACGCCGTGGGTCAGGTAGAGCACCACGAACATGATCAGGGCGGCGCCGACCACCGCCACCAGGAGCGGTGATCTGCCGGCGCCGATGCCCGGCAGCACGAAGGTGAGCAGGATGGCGAAGCTGGCCGCCAACCCGGCGAGCGCGGCCAGACCTCGCCAGCGGCCGAACGCGACGATCGCGGCGGCGAAGATCACCGCCAGCCACACCATCGGGGTGCCGCGCTGGTGCTCGGCGATGTTCCAGTTGCTGAGGGCGGGATCGGTCGGGTCGGTCAGCTCGACCAGGATGACCTCGTCGCCGACGTCGACCCGTGGCGCGCCCGGGCCGTCGGGCACCGGTGTCTGCACCTGCTGGCCGGCGGCGGGTCCGTCGTCCACCCGGACGTCGACGGTGCCGCACGGCCCGGCGCCGACCCGGGGTGTGCCCTCGGGGCTCGACGGCACCGGCGGGCATGGCTCGGTCACCACCCGGGTCACCGTGCCGGCGTAGCGGGGCACGTCCGCTCCGCCGTCGGTCCGCGGTGCTCCTCCGCGCGGCCAGAGCAGCGCCGCGGCGAGCACGGTGGCGACGAAGAGGGGCACCACCGTCATGACGAGGATCCGTCGCACCCGGGGCGGGGCGGACGGAGCGGGACGGGCGTGGTCGGAACCCAAGTCGAGACTCCCAACGATCCGGTGCGGGATACGGGCCAGCGGGCCGCGCGGTTCAGCGTCGTCGCCGAAAGTCGGCGACCGGGCGCGGCGGATCGCGGACCGACGACCACGCGATCACCGACGGTCAGTGCCCGGCCCCGTCCGACCGGAAACCGGCATCTCGGCGCGCCGCCGACACCGGGGCGTGTCGTCAGCCGCGCTTCATCAGCCGGCCGACCGCCGCCATCATCTCGGTGGCCATCTCGTCGGCCCGGCCCTCGGCCGCCCCCTCGTGCATGCAGTGCCGGGCGTGTCCGTCGAGCAGCCCCAGCGCCACCTTGTCGAGCGCGGCCTGGATCGCGGAGATCTGGGTGAGCACGTCGATGCAGTAGCGGTCGTCGTCGACCATCTTCTCGATGCCGCGGACCTGCCCCTCGACTCGGCGGAGCCGCGCGAGTAGCTGGTCCTTGCTGGCGGTGTATCCGCGGATCGGGGTGGGTGCGCTCATGCCGACCAGGATAGCCTACCCCCCGGGGGTATGGTACGGTGCATTCGTGACGGCGATACCCCCACCGGGTACCGGTACAGCGAAGGAGACGATCCGATGGTCAACACGACGTTCCAGGTGCAGGGCATGACCTGCGGGCACTGCGTCAGCGCGGTGAGCGCCGAGGTCGGCGCGATCGCGGGCGTGCGTGACGTCCAGGTCGACCTCGCGACCGGGCAGGTGACCGTGAGCAGCGAGCAGCCACTTGACGTGCAGGTCGTCCGAGCCGCCGTCGACGAGGCCGGCTACGACCTCGTCGACGCGTGAGCGGAGGGGCCGACATGCGTACCGTGACGAGACTTGCCGGATTCGCTGTCGGCCTCGCGGCGATCTTCGGCGCGACGTACGGGGTCGGCCGGCTGGCCGACCGCACTCCGGTCGCCGAGAGCCGGCACGACGGCGACGCCGTCCACGCGACCGGAGAGCGCGGTGAGCCGGCCGACCGGGTTCCCGGTGGGCTGCTCGTCTCCGACCGCGGCTACACCCTCGACCCGGTCGACGCCCCGGCCGACCAGTTCGCCTTCCGGATCACCGGTCCGGACGGCCAACCGGTGACCAGGTACGACGTGGCGCACGACCGGAGGATGCACCTGATCGTGGTCCGACGGGACCTCACCGGTTTCCGGCACGTGCACCCCGAGCTGGCTCCGGACGGCACCTGGCGGGTCGGCACGCCACTGGCCGGCCCCGGGCAGTGGCGGGCGTTCGCCGACTTCGCCCCGACCGGGGCTGATCCGCTGACGCTCGGCGTGGACGTGACCGTCCCCGGTGAGCTGACCGAACGACCGCTGCCCGCCCCGGCGACCAGCACCACGGTCGACGGCTACACGGTCACCCTGACCGGCTCGCCGCGGCCCGGCCGTACCGCCCCGCTCACCTTCACCGTCAGCCGGAACGGTCAGCCGGTCACCGACCTGGAGCCCTACCTGGGCGCGTACGGGCACCTGGTGGCACTGCGCCGGGGCGACCTCGCGTACCTGCACGTGCACCCGGCCGGGACGCCGGGTGACGGCCGGACCCGGCCGGGCCCGGCCGTCAGCTTCCTCGCCGAGGTGCCCTCGGCCGGCAGCTACCGGCTCTACCTCGACTTCCAACACGGCGGGACGGTGCACACGGCCGAGTTCACGGTCGTCGCCGGCACCCCGCCGACCGGGAACACCCCGAGCGGACCCGCGCCGAGCGGCGGTGCCGACCACGGCACCCCCGGGCACGGGCACAACTGACGGGACCACACGATGACCACCACCAGCAGACCGCTGCCCGAGGCACCCAACCGGATCGAGTTGGCGATCGGCGGAATGACCTGCGCCGCCTGCGCCGCCCGGATCGAGAAGAAGCTCAACCGGATGGACGGCGTGAGCGCCGCCGTCAACTACGCCACCGAGAAGGCCACCGTCCGGTACGCCGACGGCGTCACACCGGACGACCTGATCGAGACCGTGCGCAAGACCGGGTACACGGCGGCGCCGCCGACCCCCCGACCGGTCGAGGAGCCAGCCGATCCGCTGCGCGGCCCGCGTACCCGGCTCTGGGTTTCGGTGCTGCTCAGCGTGCCGGTGGTCCTGCTGGCCATGGCCCCAGCCTGGCAGTTCGACTACTGGCAGTGGCTGTCGCTGACCCTGGCCGCCCCGGTGGTGGTCTGGGGTGGGCTGCCGTTCCACCGGGCCGCCTGGACCAACCTGCGGCACGGCGCGGCGACGATGGACACCCTGGTCTCGCTCGGCACCCTGGCCGCGTTCGGCTGGTCGCTCTGGGCGCTCTTCCTCGGTGACGCCGGCATGCCCGGGATGACCCACCCGTTCCGCTTCGACATCACCCGTACCGACGGTGCCGGCAACATCTACCTGGAGGCGGCCGCCGGGGTGACGGTGTTCATCCTGGCCGGCCGCTACTTCGAGGCCCGATCCAAGCGGACCGCCGGCGCGGCCCTGCGCGCCCTGCTCGAACTCGGCGCCAAAGAGGTGTCGGTGCTGCGCGACGGGGTGGAGACCCTGATCCCGGTGGATCGGCTCGCCGTCGGTGACCGGTTCGTGGTGCGCCCCGGGGAGAAGATCGCCACCGACGGGGTGGTCGACGAGGGCACGTCCGCCGTCGACGCCAGCATGCTCACCGGTGAGTCGGTGCCGGTCGAGGTAGGCCCCGGTGACGGCGTGGTCGGCGCCACCATCAACGCGGGTGGACGGCTGATCGTCAGCGCCACCCGGGTCGGCGCGGACACCCAACTCGCCCGGATGGCCGACCTGGTCGAGCAGGCGCAGAGCGGCAAGGCCGCCGTGCAGCGGCTCGCGGACCGGATCTCCGGTGTCTTCGTTCCGGTCGTCATCACCCTCGCCGTCGGCACGCTCGGCTGGTGGCTCGGCACCGGTGCCGGCCCGACCGCCGCGTTCACCGCAGCCGTGGCCGTGCTGATCATCGCCTGCCCCTGCGCGCTCGGCCTGGCCACCCCGACCGCGCTGCTGGTCGGCACCGGTCGGGGCGCGCAACTCGGTGTGCTGATCAAGGGGCCGGAGGTGCTGGAGTCGACCCGCCGGGTGGACACCGTGGTGCTGGACAAGACCGGCACCGTGACGACCGGCCGGATGACCCTGGTGGACGTGGTGCCGGCGAGCGGCACGGATCGGGGCGAGCTGCTCCGGCTCACCGGTGCGGTGGAGGCCGCCTCCGAGCACCCGATCGCCCGTGCGGTCGCGGCGGGTGCCGCCGAGGCGGGGTCGCTGCCCCCGGTGACGGGCTTCGGCAACCTCGAAGGGCTGGGCGTGACCGGCACCGTCGACGGACGGGTCCTGCTCGTCGGTCGGGTCCGGCTGCTGCGCGAGCGGGAGATCGACGTACCGCCCGAGGTCGAGTGGGCCGTCCGCGACGCGGAGGCCGCCGGCCGCACGGCGATCGTCGCGGCCTGGGACGGGCAGGCCCGGGGCGTGCTCGCGGTCGCCGACGTGGTCCGGCCGACCAGCCGGGCGGCGGTGGCCCGGCTGCGGGCGCTGGGGCTCACCCCCGTCCTGCTGACCGGGGACAACACCACTGTGGCCCGCGCGATCGCCGCCGAGGTGGGCATCGACGAGGTGGTCGCCGAGGTGCTGCCGGCCGGCAAGGTCGACGTGGTCAAGCGGCTCCAGGCGCAGGGGCGATCGGTCGCGATGGTCGGTGACGGGGTCAACGACGCCCCGGCGCTGGCCCAGGCCGACCTGGGGTTGGCCATGGGCACCGGCACCGACGTGGCGATCGAGGCGTCCGACCTCACCCTCGTCCGGGGCGACCTGGACGCCGCGGTGGATGCCATCCGGTTGTCCCGGCGCACACTCGGCATCATCCGGGGCAACCTGTTCTGGGCGTTCGGCTACAACGTGGCGGCCCTGCCGTTGGCCGCCGCCGGGCTGCTCAACCCGATGATCGCCGGCGCGACGATGGCGTTGTCCTCGGTCTTCGTGGTGGCCAACAGTCTGCGGTTGCGCCGGTTCCGTCCGGCCGCCGATCGCGGACTGTGACGAGCGGAATGGTTGGGCCGGTGACGACGGGGGTATTGCTGGTGTTGTAGCAGCGACGCTGGCAATGGAGGTTGGCAATGGGACTCGACGATAAGATCAACAACGCCACCGAGGACGCGACCGGCAAGCTGAAGGAAGGCGCCGGTCGGGCCACCGACAACGAGCAGCTCGAGGCCGAGGGTCGCGCTGACCAGTCCACGGCCAAGCTCAAGCAGGCGGGCGAGAAGATCAAGGACGCCTTCAAGAGCTGACGTACGACGTAACCCGCACGCCGGGTCGGTGATCATTCACCGGCCCGGCGTGTCTGTGTGTCCGGCCCCGTTCCGTGACCCTGAGATCCCCCTGATTCCGCTCTCGGCCCGCACCGCCGCGCGGGCATACCTGCTAACTTCTCTTGGCATGTGCGAGGGCTGGTTGTGAGCAACGCTCCATCGCCGACCGGCGACGACCTGGTGCGGGTGCTGGCCTCGTTGGCCAACCCGCACCGGCTGCGGATCATCGCCGCGCTGGCCCGCGAACGTGCCTACGTCAGCGGGCTGGCCCGGCAACTGGGCATCAGCCGAGCGCTGTTGCAGGTCCACCTACGGAAGCTGGCGGCGGCCGGGCTGGTCACCGCGAGCCTGGAGTTGTCGGAGGACGGGAAAGCCATGAACTACTACGAGGTGCAGCCGTTCGTGCTCACCCTCACCCCCGAGACCATCGCGGCGGCGGCCGAGACGCTGACCGTGCCCGACTCGGCCGATCAGCCGGGAGCGAACCGATGAGCGAGCACGACTGGACCGAGGTGGTCGGCGCGATCGGCATCTTCGCCTTCCTGGTCAGCGTGGTCACGGTGACCATCGTGCAGCTCGCCAAGACCTGGCGGGCCCGGTACGAGGCGTCCCGCGCGGACGACTACCGCCGGCTCGCCGAGACCGCCGCCCAGGCGCAGGCGGAGAACGCCCGACTGCTCGCGGCCATGGACGGTCGGCTGGGCGGGATGGAGACCCAGATGACCAAGCTCGAACGCGTCCTGCTCGAGGTCGACTGACCACGGCCAAAGGCCCCGGGCCGTCGAGCGGCTACTCGACGACCCGGGCGGAAGCAGCATCACCTCGCCCAGCGGGCGAGCTTCACCGGTAACGCTCCTTCGAGGAGAGGACAGCACTTCATGCTGCAAGTCCGCAAATCCGCGGTCGGCTGGACGATCGCCCTGGCCCTCACGGCCGCCGGGCTGACCCCGACCAGCCCGGCCGCCGCCCACCCCACGATCGACTGGCGGCCCTGCTCCACCGACGACTCCGCCGAGTGCGGCACCCTGTCGCTCCCGGTCGACTGGGACCGACCCCGGGGGGAACGCTTCGACCTGGCGCTGGCCCGCCGGGTCGCCAAGCCGGCCACCCGCGAGGGCGCGCTGGTCTTCGGCCCCGGCGGCCCGGGTGACAGCGGAGTCGACCGGGTGGTGAACGGCAGCTCCCGGTTCAGCGCCGACCTGCGCCGCCGGTTCGACATCGTCAGCTTCGACCCGCGCGGCACCGGCGGCAGCCACCCGGTCGTCTGCGCCCGGGAGCTGCTCGCCCGGCAACCGCAACTGATCGCCGACCAGGCCCAGTTCGATGCCACGCTGGCCGGCAACGCGCTGCTGCGCGCCGACTGTCGGGCCCGCACCGGGCCGCTCTACGACCACGTGGACACGACAAGCGCCGCCCGCGACCTGGACGCGATCCGCGCCGCGCTCGGCGAGCGGCAGTTGACCTTCCACGGCAGCTCGTACGGCACAGTGCTCGGGCAGCGGTACGCCGAGCTGTACCCCGACCGGGTCCGGGCCATGGTGCTGGAGGCCACGATGGACCACAGCGTCGGCACCCGCGCCTTCCTCGACAGTCAGGCCCGCACCGCGCAGGGCGCGTTCGACGAGTTCGTCGCCTGGTGTGCCAGGTCCAGCGCGTGCGACCTGCACGGACGGGACCTCCGGGCGATCTGGGCCGGGCTGCGCGCTCGGGCCGAACGCGGCGTGCTGACCGACCCGAACCGGCCCGGCGTGCCACTGACCCCGTTCGAGCTGGTCCGGCTCACCCACAAGGAGTTCTACGACACGGCGCGGTGGCCGGGGCTGGCCGAATGGCTCGTCGCGATGGAAACCCTGACCACAGTGCAAAGCGCCGGCCCGTCGGCGGGCGACGCCGTCGCGTCGTACCCCTTCGCGGTCTTCTGCCAGGACTGGAGCCTGCCCGTCCGCGACTACCGGGAGTACGCCGCGCACCTGCGTCGGGTCGCCCGGCTCGCACCGGACCTGCGGTACCCGCCGGCCCTGTTCGCCCTCGCCACCTGCCTGGGCACGCCGACGCCGGTGGCCAACCCGCAACACCGGCTGCGGGTGCGCACCGACGTGCCACTGCTGCTCGCCGCCACCGTGCACGACCCGGCCAGCGGGTACGACTGGGCCACGAACGTGGCCCGCCAGTTGGGCCGGCGCGGCTTGCTGCTCACGTACCAGGGGTGGGGGCATGGCAGCTACACCACCAGCCCGTGCGTGGAGCGGGCCGTCGACGCCTACCTGATCGACAACGTGGTGCCGGCCCGGGGTGCGAACTGCCCGGCCGTCGAACCCGAGGTGTGACCGCGCGCTGCCGGCCGTCCGAGTTCAGCTCGGCCGGCCGGCAGCGGTGGGCGGCGCACCCGACGCGCTGACCTCCGATCAGCGCAGGACCCGGTAGGTCAGGTGCGTCACCGTCGGCCCGGCCACCACCGTTACCTGCTCCAGGCGCGGCGCGATGCCGTCGAAGAGCCGCTCGCCGCCGCCGAGCACGATCGGCACGAGATGCAGTTGCAGGGTGTCGATCAGCCCGGCGGCCAGGTACTGCCGAACCGTGCTCGCCCCGCCGGCGATCGCCACATCCCGGTCGCCCGCCGCCTCTCGGGCCTGCCGTAGCGCCGAGTCGATCCCGTCGGTGACGAATCGGAACTCGGTGCCGCCCCGCATCACCAGCGGCGCCCGCGGGTGGTGGCTGAGCACGAACACCGGGGTGTGGAACGGCGGGTCGTCGCCCCACCAGCCCTGCCAGCTCTCGTCCCAGTCGCCGTCCCCGCCACCGAACATCCGCCGACCCATCACCGACGCCCCGACGCCGCTGGTCATCTCCTCGACGACGTCCGCGTCGACACCCCGGTCACCACCGGCCAACCCGTGCTGCGCCCGCCAGGTGTCCAGGCCGAAGACCCACTCGTGTAACCGCAGGCCGCCCCGGCCCAGCGGGTCCTCCCGACTCTGCTCCGGCCCCGCCACGTACCCGTCGAGTGAGATCGACAGCTGACTTCGCACCATGCTCATGTCCCTTCTGCGCCGGCCGTCGCCGGACCTCATCGTCGTGCGGCCAGTCGGGCGGCACGCAGCTCCAGGTACCGCTGCTCGGGCCGGCTCGTGGTGCCCCGGGCCGCCGCCAGGTACGCCTCCCGCGCCGCGCCGGTCTCGCCGGCCAGCTCCAACAGGTGCGCCCGGACGGCCGCGAGCCGGTGGTGCCCGGCGGTGCGCTCGTCGGCGTCCAGGGACGTGAGCAGGGCGAGCCCGGCCCGTGGCCCGTCCACCATGGCAACCGCCACCGCCTGGTTGAGGGTGACCATCGGGTTCGGCGCGATCCGGGCCAGCAGCCGGTAGAGCGCGACGATCTGCCGCCAGTCCGTCTCCGCCGCCGTCGGCGCCTCGGCGTGCACCGCGGCGATCGCAGCCTGGAGTTGGTACGGGCCCGGCGGCGACCAGGTCAACGCGTCGGTGATCAGCGTGATCCCCTCCGAGCTGGCGGCCACGTCCCAGCGGGTGCGGTCCTGCTCGGCAAGCGGCACCAGCTCCCCGTCCGGGCCGAGCCGAGCCGCCCGGTGCGCGTCGGTGAGCAGCATCAGCGCCAGCAGGCCGGTCACCTCGCCGTCGTCGGGCAGCAGCCCGTGCAGGATGCGAGCCAGCCGGATCGCCTCGCCGGTCAGCTCGGCCCGGTGCAGGTCCGGGCCACTGGACGCGGTGTAGCCCTCGTTGAAGATCAGGTAGAGCACCCGGAGCACCGTTCGCAGCCGCTCGTCCCGTTCGGTGGGGCCGGGCATGGTGAACCGGGCCCCGGCGGCCTCGATGCGCTGCTTGGCCCGGCGGATCCGTTGACTCATCGTCGCCTCCGGCAGCAGGTGCGCCCGGGCGATCTGGGCGGTGCTGAGACCACCGACCGCGCGCAGGGTCAGCGCCACCTGCGCCGACCCGGTCAGCGCCGGATGGCAGCAGAGGAACAGCAGGGTGAGCGTGTCGTCGGCGTCCGCCACCGCGGGCTCCGCGTCGGCCGCCGGGGCCACACCGCCGTACGCCGGCTCGCGCAGCGTGACCGCCAGCTCGCGGTCGCGGCGGGCGTTCTCGCTGCGCCACTCGTCGGTGAGCCGGCGGGTGGCCACGGTCAGCAGCCACGCGCGCGGACTGTCCGGTACGCCCTGCGCGGGCCACTGGGTGGCGGCGGCGAGCAGCGCCTCCTGGACCGCGTCCTCGCACCTGTCGAACTGGCCGTGCCGGCGGACCAGCAGGCCGAGGACCTGCGGCGCGACAGTGCGCAGCAGCTCCTCGACCGTCCGGTCGTCTGTCACATCTCCGCTCCGGCCTCGTCCATGATCGGGCGGACCTCCATGGCACCGCCGAAGCGCACGTCCGGCCAGCGGGCGGCGATCTCGGCGGCCCGTTGTGGGCTGTCGCAGTCGACCGCCAGGTAACCGGCGAACTGCTCCTTGCTCTCCATGAACGGGCCGTCGATGACCTCGGCCCGGCCGTCGACGGCCCGCACCGTCAACGTCTGCGACGGATTGGCCAGCGCCTGGCCGCCGATCAGCTCGCCGCTCTCGGTCAACTCCTTCATGATCTCGTCGACCTCGCCGAACAGGGCTGTGCGGTCCTGCTCGGACAGCTCCTCGGTGAAGCCGGGCCGGTTCCAGATCAGCAGCATGTACTTCACGGCAGTGCTCCTCAGGCTCTGGTCGCATCCCGGTCGGGGCGCGACTCACCGGAGGGTCGGAGCCGACAGCCCGTTCCCTACGGCGTACCCGAAGAAAATCGCAGATATGTTCGCTGGCGGTGGTCCCACGCCGGGCGGTTCAGCGCCGATCGGGTCGGCCGGGCACCTGGCGGGGCTTCCGCCCGCCGCCGACGTCGAGCGACGCCCGGTCCGCGGCCGAGGTGCCCGACGACCAGCCCTCGGCGTCGCGCACACTGAGTCGGTGCCGGGTGACACCGGGAAAGAGGGTGTCCAGCCGCTCCCGGACCGCCTCTCCCCGGGCGGCGAGCACCGGCAACAGCCGCTCCGCCCCGGCCGTCTCGGCCGTCGCCTGGTCCGCCGCGTCGGTGGCCGCGTCGGTGGCCGCGCGCAGCCGTTCGCCGATCCGCAGCGCGAACGCGTTGAGGAACGACTCGTCCCAGACCTTCGTCCGCCGTCCCGATCCGGGCCGGCGCTCGGCCCGCCCGCGCAGCATGGCTGCGGTGGCCTGCACCAGCAGCGAGGTGTAGAGCAACTCCACCGCCACCAGGTCGGCCGGCCAGCCCAGCACTGTGGCGAAGCCGAGATCGTCGGACCAGACCGCCTCACACCTGTTGGCCGCCGCCACCTCCTGCACGAGCAGCGCCTTCGCGCCCGCGTACGGGGTGTCGGTGCTCAGGCGTACGCCGCCGGGCACGTCGCCGCGTTCCGACCCGGCGGCCAGCAGCGCCTCGTCGATGCTGTGCCGGGCGATCAGCTCCTGCGCCTTCCCGGTCAGCGCCTCCGCCTCGGCCGGGAAGGTCGTCGACTCGGCCTTGGCCAGCAGCGCCCGGACCCGGTCCAGCATCGGTGACCCGCTGCGCGCCGGACCGGCCGACCGGGCGGTCGCCGCGCCGCTCGATCCGGGTGGCGGGCGCAGCACCGCGATGGGCGGCAGGCTCTCCACGAGCGTGAGGACATCCACGGCCGTGCGGAGCGCGTCGACCCGGTCCAGCGCCTCCCGGGCGGACCAGCCGGACAGCACGTTCTCGTCGTCCGCCCGCCGCTCGGTGGTCAACTCACGTAACTGCTCGTCGAACCAGGCCGGGACCGGTTCCGCCTGCTCGCGCCGTTGCACGGCCATCGCGTCGCGGACCAGTCGCGTCGCGCGGGCGTCGAGCCGCCGGGCGGCGATCCGGTCCAGGTCCACGGGCTGCCAGCCGCGCGGCCAGAGCCGCGTCAGACCGCGGACCAGGCGGCGCAGCAACGCCGCGTCCACCGCCGTGGCGCCGTCCGCCGCGCCGGTGCCGACCATCAGTTGGTCGAGCTGCCGTTCGGCCTGTCGTACGTCGGTGCCGCGCACCGCCGCGAGTGCGTTGGCGACGAGTTCGTCCGCGTCCGGCACGGGCACCTCCTTCCCGGGTTCCGCTGCCGGCGAGGCGTCCCGACCCGCCTCAGCTCCATGATCATGCCGTGCGGGGTGCCGGAGGCGCGAAACGGGGATGTTGCCGCCGGCCGAGCCCGCCCGTCGGCCCGCTCTTGATCAACTTGGCCGAGGTCCGGGGGTGCCCGCGCGCAGGGCGGTGGAGAGCTGGTGGAGGAACACGCGGATGCTCTCCTCGCCGTGCGGGGTCTCGATCTCGTCGTTGAGCGGGACGGTGGAGCGCAGGGCCTGGCCCAGCGCGTCAAGCGTCGCGGTCCGGTCGCCCGGGTAGCGCCCGTCGGTCACGTCACGGGCGACCCGGGTCACCACCGAGTCGTCAAGCGCCCGGTCGAACTGGACCCCGTAGAGGATTCCGTTGATGTGGCCCTTCCACAGGTCCGTGGTCATGCTCGCCGACTCCCTGGCAGAAATGGCTGCCGTCCCGGCCGGGATCGGCTCCGCCGAGCCTGCCACCACACCCCGGGGACGTGCACTCCCGTCAGGTCCGTAGCGGCCAGCCGGCGAGAATCTCCGCTGCCGGTAGGACATCCTGCTCCGGGTCCGGGGCGGGAACCGGCCGGGGCGCGGGCGTCCGGTCGAAGCGGGGTGCCGGGGCCGGTTGGATCTCGCCGCCGACGTCGACGAAGGTGCCCCGCGCGGCGTTGTGCGGATGTCGGTGCGCCTCACCGGGCGCGAGCACCGGCGCGACGCAGGCGTCCAGCTCGGTGAAGACCGCCGTCCACTCGTCCCGGGTCCGCTCGGCGAACCGCGCGGCGAAGCGCCGGCGTAGCTGATCCCAGCCGCTCGGGTCGTACTGCGCCGGCAGGTCCGGGTCGTCGGCCAGGCCGAGGCCGGTGAGGAGTACGTCGTAGAAGGCCGGTTCCACAGCGCCGACAGCCATGAATCCACCGTCGGCGGTGGCGTACGTGTCGTAGAACGGCGCCCCACCGTCGAACATGTTGCGCCCGCGCGGCGCGGCCCACAGGCCACTGCCGAGCAGCCCGTGCAGGAACGACGTGAGCAGCGCCGACCCGTCCACCATCGCCGCGTCGACCACCTGGCCGACGCCGGAGCGTTCCCGTTCCAGCAGCGCCGCCAACACGCCGACGGCGAGCAGCATGCCGCCCCCGCCGAAGTCGGCGAGCAGGTTCGTCGGCGCGTACGGGCGCTCGCCGGCCCGACCCAGCGGCTCCAACGCCCCCGCCACCGCGATGTAGTCGATGTCGTGCCCGGCCCGGGACGCCAGCGGGCCGTCCTGGCCCCAGCCGGTCATCCGCGCGTACACCAGCCCGGGGTTGCGCGCCCGGCACACCTGCGGGCCGAAGCCGAGCCGCTCGGCGACCCCCGGCCGGTACGCCTCCACCAGCACGTCCGCCCGCTCGACGAGGCGCAGCAGGTCGTCCACGCCGGCCGGGGACTTCAGGTCGAGTGCGGTCACCCGCCGGCCGCGCTGCAACGGCCCGCCGGTCGGCGCGGCAAGCCGCCCCGCACCCGGGGCACCCGGCCGGTCCACCCGCACCACGTCCGCGCCGAGGTCGGCGAGCACCATGCAGCCGAACGGCGCCGGCGCGAGGCTCGCCAACTCGACCACCCGCACCCCGGCCAACGGCCCACCCTGCCCCGACCCGCCCGGCTCGCCGGCGTGCGGATCGGACGGGACATCAGAGCCCGTCATGCGACGCCTGCCAATTCGCCCGGGTGGGCGGCCGAGGCGGCGAGCCGGTCGACCAGGTCCGCCGGGGGAGTGAACCGGTCGCCGTACCGGTCGGCCAGCTCGGCGGCACGGGCCGCGAAGCCGGCGGGACCGCCCGCGTACTGCCGGACGTAGCGGATGACCCCGCCGGTCCAGGCGGGGAAACCGATGCCGAAGATCGAGCCGATGTTGGCGTCGGTCTCGGTGCGCAGCACACCCTCGTCGAGGCAGCGCAGCGCGTCCAACGCCTCGGCGAAGAGCATCCGTTCCTGGAGGTCGGTGAACGGCACCGCGCGACCCGCGTCGGTGACCAGGTCGGCGAGGCCCGGCCACAACCGGCCCCGGGCGCCGTCGTCGTAGGAGTAGAAGCCGCGCCCCTCGGCGCGCCCCGGCCGGTCGTACGCGTCGACCAGCTCGTCGACGAGCCGGTGCGCCGGCAGCGGCAGGAACTCCTCGCTGGCGTCCTCGAACTGCCGGCGGATCCGCTGGATCAGGGTGAGGCTCACCTCGTCGGCAAGCGCCAGCGGCCCGGTCGGGTAGCCGGCCTGCAACGCGGCCTGCTCCACCGACGCGGCGGGAACACCCTCGGCGACCATGCCGACCGCCTCGTCGAGGAACCGACCGATCACCCGGCTGGTGAAGAAGCCCCGGCCGTCGTTGACCACGATGGGCGTCTTGCCGATCCGCCGGCCCAGGTCGAACGCCCTCGCCAGGGCGGTGTCGCTGGTGCGTGCTCCGACCACGATCTCCAGCAGCGGCATCCGGTCCACCGGGGAGAAGAAGTGCATGCCGATGAAGTCGGCCGGCCGGTCCACCCCCTCGGCCAGCCCGGTGATCGGCAGGGTGGAGGTGTTGGAGGCGAGCAGCGCGCCCGGCGCCAACACCGGCAGCACCTCGGCGAAGACCGCCTTCTTCAGCGTCGGGTCCTCGAAGACCGCCTCGATCACCGCGTCGCAGCCGGCCAACGCGTCGACCCGGTCCGTGGTGGTGATCCGGCCCAGCACCGCCCGCGCGTCCGCCTCCGTCGCGCGGCCCTTGCGTACCCTGCGGGCCAGCAACCGCTCGGCGTGCTCCCGGGCCCGGCCGGCGGCCTCCGGCGTGACGTCCCTGACCACCACGTCCAACCCGGCGCTGGCGCAGGCGTACGCGATGCCCGCGCCCATCATGCCGGCGCCGAGCACCGCCACCCGGCGCACCGGCGGGGCGTGCACGTCGGTCGGGCGGGCTGCACCGCCGTTGACGGCCTTCAGGTCGAAGAAGAAGGCGCCGATCATGTTCTTGGCGATCTGCCCGGTGAGCAGGCCGATCAGGTGCCGGGTCTCCACTGTGAACGCGGTCTCCAGGTCGACCTGCGCGCCTTCGACGGCGGTCGCCAGGATCGCCTCGGGTGCGGGCAACCGGGCACCCTTGAGCTGCTTGCGCAGGGTGGCCGGGAAGGCCGGCAACTGGGCGGCCAGTGACCGGCTGGCCGGGGTGCCGCCGGGCATCCGGTAGTCCGGTCGGTCCCACGGCTGGCTCGGGTGCGGGTTGGCGGCGATCCAGGCCCGCGCGCGATCCAGCAGTTCGGTGGGCGTGGCGACCACCTCGTCCACGATGCCCACGGCCAGGGCGTCGGCGGGGCGCATCCGTCGACCGGTGAGCAGCACCGTGGTCAGTGCCGCGGCCAGGCCGAGCATCCGTACCGTCCGGGTGACACCGCCGGCCCCGGGCAGCAGGCCCAGGGTCACCTCGGGCAGCCCGAGCCGGCTGTCCGGGGCGTCAAGCGCGATCCGGTGGTGGCAGGCGAGGGCGATCTCCAGGCCACCGCCGAGCGCGGAGCCGTTGATCGCGGCGACCACCGGTCGGCCCAGCGTCTCCAGCCGGCGCAGGTCCCGTTTGATGGTGTCGAGCACCTCGGCCAGTTCGGGCGCGTCGGCGCGGGTGGCCCGGATCATCCGCGGCAGGTCACCGCCGGCGAAGAAGGTCGACTTCGCGCTTGTCACGACGACCCCGGTCACCTCGTCGCGCTCGGCTTCCAACCGGTCGAGCGCGGCGCTCATGGACGTGGCGTACGCCTGGTTCATGATGTTCGCGGACTGGTCGGGGTCGTCCAGGGTGAGCGTGACGATGCCGTCGGCGCCGCGGTCGTACCGGATGGTGTTGGTCATGGTCGTCCCCCGGGTCAGCAGCGCTCAAGAACGGTGGCGACGCCCATGCCGCCGCCGATGCAGAGGGTCACCACGGCGCGGCGCAGGTCGCGGCGCTCCAACTCGTCCACGGCGGTGCCGATCAGCATCGCCCCGGTCGCGCCGAGCGGGTGGCCGAGCGCGATCGCGCCGCCGTTGACGTTCACGCGGTCCGGGTCGAGGCCCAGGTCCCGGACGTACTTGAGCACCACTGCCGCGAACGCCTCGTTGAACTCGAACAGGTCGATGTCGGCGACGGTCAGCCCGGCGGCGGCGAGCGCCTTGTGGGTGGCCGGGATCGGGCCGGTCAGCATCAGCGTCGGGTCGGCGCCGCTGACCGCCGCGCTGACGATCCGGGCACGCGGGGTGAGGCCGAGGTCCTGGCCGACCTGCTCCGAGCCGATGAGCACCAGCGCCGCGCCGTCCACGATGCCTGACGAGTTGCCGGCGTGGTGGACGTGGTCGATCGCCTCCAACCAGTGGAACTTCTGCAACGCGACCGCGTCGAAGCCGGCGGCCTCGCCGAGCGCGGCGAACGACGGGGTGAGTCGGGCCAACGTCTCCCGGGTGGTGTCCGGGCGCGGGTGCTCGTCCACGGTGAGGATGTCCAGCCCGTTGTCGTCGCGCACCGGCACCACCGAGCGGGCGAAGTGCCCGCCGGCCCACGCCTTGGCGGCCCGCTCCTGCGACCGCAGCGCGTAGCCGTCCACGTCGTCGCGGGTGAAGCCCTCCAGGGTGGCGATCAGGTCGGCGCTGATGCCCTGCGGCACGAACGACGTGGCAAGCGTGGTCTGCGGATCGCTGATCCAGGCCCCGCCGTCCGAACCCATCGGCACCCGGGACATCGACTCCACACCACCGGCGAGCAGCAGGTGCTCCCAGCCGGAGCGGATCCGCGCGGCAGCGGTGTTCACCGCCTCCAGCCCGGAGGCACAGAACCGGTTGAGCTGCACCCCGCCCACCTGGTCGGGCAGTCCGGCCAGCAGCGCCGCCGCCCGCGCCAGGTTGCCGCCCTGCTCGCCGACCGGGGTGACGATGCCCAGCAGCAGGTCCTCCAGCCGGCCCACGTCCAGCCCGGGATTGCGCTCCCGCAGCGCGTCGATCAGGCCGACCACAAGCGAGATCGGCTTGACCCCGTGCAGCGAGCCGGTGTCCCGGCCGCGTCCGCGCGGGGTCCGGACCGCGTCGAAGACGTACGCCTCAGAGGGCACGGGCGATCAGCTCCTTCATGATCTCGTTGGTGCCGCCGTAGATCTTCTGGACGCGGGCGTCGGCGTACATCTGGGCGATCGGGTATTCCGTCGTGTAGCCGTAGCCGCCGAAGAGCTGGAGGCACCGGTCGATGACCTCGCACTGCCCGTCGGTGAGCCAGGACTTCGCCATCGCGGCGGTCGCCACGTCCAGGTCGCCACGGGTGTGCCGGACGATGCAGTCGTCCAGGAAGACCCGGCTGACCCGGGTGCGGGTGGCGCACTCGGCGAGCACCATCCGGGTGTTCTGGTGGCCCATCAGCGTCTTGCCGAAGGCGGTGCGCTGCTTGGCGTACGCGACGGTCAGCTCGACCGCCCGTTCCATGGCCGCGACCGCGCCGACGCCGATGACCAGCCGTTCCTGCGGAAGCTGCTGCATGAGCTGGACGAAGCCCAGCCCTTCGGCGTCGCCGAGCAGGTTGGCCGCCGGCACCCGGAACCCGTCGAAGAACAACTCGGCGGTGTCGTTGGCGTGCAGCCCGATCTTGGACAGCAGCCGGCCCCGGCGGAAGCCCTCCGGATCGCCGCCGACCTCGCAGACCAGCAGCGAGACACCGGCCGCCCGCTGCTCGGGGTCGGTCTTCACGGCCATGATGATCAGGTCGGCCAGGCCACCGTTGGTGATGAACGTCTTCGCGCCGGTGATCAGGTAGTCGTCTCCGTCGCGGACCGCCCGGGTGCGCATCGCCTGTAGGTCGGAGCCGCCGTCCGGCTCGGTCATCGCGATCGCGCCGACCAGCTCACCGCTGCACAGGCCGGGCAGCCACCGTCGCTTCTGCTCCGCGCTGCCGTACGCGACGAGATAGCCGGTGACGATGCCACTGTGGACGGCCAATCCGAGGCTGCTCTCTCCGGTGTGTGCCTGCTCGTGCAGCAGCACGGCCTCGTGGGTGAACCGGCCACCTCCGCCGCCGTACTCCTCCGGGACGGACAGGCCCAGCAGCCCCAGCTCACCGGCGCGGCGGTAGTGCTCGCGGTCCGGATGGCCCTGCGCCAGCAGGCGGTCGGCGTGCGGCAGCACCTCCTTGGTGAAGAAGGTGCGGGCCAGGTCGGCGAGGTCGTCGTGCTCCGGCTCGCGCCAGGCTGAGGGGGATCCGTCGAGCGGGGGCGTCGGCATGTGCACCACCCTCGCGCGCTGTTGGCGGCATGTCAATAAGTCGGGATCGGCCGCCCCGCAGGCGTGGCGGGGCAGTGCACGCCGTCGCCCCCGCCGGCGCGACGGGCGCGCTGACGGGGGCGACGGGGCGAGGCTGACCGGCGGCGACTAGCGCCTCGGCGGCCGGGGTGGCGGAGTCGGGCGCACTCCGGCCAGAGTGGCCACCTCCTGGCGCAACTGGCCGAGGTAGGGATAGAAGTAGTCGCCCGGGCACTCGGTCGGATCGGCACCGACGCTCGCCCAGTCCCGGTGGCCCGAGATGACCGCCACGTTGCCACCCACCCCGCTCACCGGATTGACGTACCCGGTCCGGCCGGTGGGGTTGAGCCGACTCAAGCCGCTGAGCCCCGCCAGGACCAGGGCCAGTGACCGCTGCGCGGCGGGGGTGGGCAGGATGGACGAGTACCGGCCCAGCAGGCAGACGCCGATGTTGCCCGCGTTGTAACCGCCCACGTGCGCCGCGTTGACCATGAGCGGCCGACCGTCGCCACCGAAACCCGGGCCGTAGACCGGCTGCGGCCCCGGGTCGGAGTAGCGACCCTCGTAGACCCGTCCGGCCTCGTCGATCAGCAGGTGGTAGCCGATGTCACCGAACTCCTGCAGCACGCACTGGTCGTAGTAGATGGCACGAACCGTGGCCGCCGGGTCGGGATCCTCGTTGTGCTGGTACACGCCACTGTGGTGGACCGTGAGCGTCTGCACTGGATAGAACTCGGTCGGCCACAGTTGGCTGCCGTTCGGGGCGAGCCGGAGCGACTCGTCAGCTCCCCAACCGGACCGGGGCAGATACGTCGGCTTCCGCCTGGTGCCGGACGGCAGCGGAAGGCTGTTCGTTTCCGCGCTCGCGACCGTCCGCCGAGCCCCGTCGACCATGTTCAGCTCGACGACCGTGGCAGCCGAGCCATCCGCGACCTGGACCTCGTACCCGGTGGCGCCGTCGACCACCACGATGTCGGACCGGGCCGAAACCGCCCGACCGTCCCGACCGTTCGGACACGCGCTGATCTCCAGCCAGTCGCTCCACCCCTTTCCGGTACGCAGGCGCACCGCCGCCGCCGGGCCGTTGTGCGCGACAGACAGGTGGGTCAACGGGATGGCCGGTGACGTCACCACCGTCCGGCTCATCAGCCGACCACGACGGGCCGCGAGCGGCGACGTCACGGTGGAGGTGGACGGTGCCGCTGTCGCCGACCCGCCGAACGTACCGGCGGCCGAGAGGCCGACGGCCGCACCGGCCGCGCCAGACAACAATCGACGTCGAGAAACCAAGACTCTGCTCCCTTGCTCAGTTGGTCTCGTCCGCCGGCTTGGACGGTTGAGGCCGGACCAGTCGGACTGCCACTGACGAGTGGCAAGGGTAGAGCAGAAGGGTGGATCAGCGCAGGCCGCTCGAACGGCGTACCCCCGCTTTCATCACCTGATCAAGGTGAGGGCGGGTGGCCGACGCCGAGGCGCTCGATAGGGTCGGGCAGATGAGTGTCGAGACGGCTCCGCGCCGCCGCCGTCTGGAGCCGGACGCCCGGCGCGGGCAGATCCTGGCCTGCGCGGTCCGGCTGTTCGGCGAACGCCCGTACGCGGAGGTGTCGACCACCGACATCGCCCGGGAGGCAGGTGTCGCTCGGGGCCTGGTCAACCACTACTTCGGTGCGAAGAAGGACCTCTACCTGGAGGTCGTCCGGGTCATGGTGACCATCCCGGAGGTTGCCCTGGAGCGGTTGCCCAAGGGTGATCTCCGGACCCGGGTCGATGCCAGCGTCTCCTGGTTCCTCGACGTGGTGTCCCGGCACAGCACCTCCTGGTTGGCTGCCGTCACCGCTCGGGGGATGGGCGGCGACACCGACGTGGAGCGGGTGCTCGCCGAGGCCGAGGAGGTCGCCGCGGACCGCATGCTCGTCGCCGTCGGGCTGGCCGGCGAGGCGGAGCATCGCGAGGAGTTGCGCGGGATGGTCCGGGCGTACGGCGGGCTGGCAACGTCGACCGCCCGGGAGTGGCTCCAGCGCGGGGTGTTGACCCGTGCCCAGGTGCACCTGCTGCTCACCACCACCCTGCTGACCATCGTCGAGCAGGTCATCCCGCAGGTCATCGCCGGTGCTGGTCCGACCCGCCAGTGACGCAGGCCACGGGTAGAGCGGTCAGGCGGCGCGACGTCCGCCGGCTTGGTCGATGTGCGCTGCCGGGGCGGCGTTGCGGTCGGCGGCCTGCGCCGGGTACGACTCGGGGCGGACCACCCGCAGCGGCCGGTCCACCTCGTCGGTGCCGAACCGCCAGCGTGACGGTGCCGGCTGCCGTTGCGGCGCGGGTCCGCCGGGGCGCAGACCGGGCCGGGACAGCAGCACGGTGATCAGGTAGCCGACCACCAGGAACCCGTGACTGACCAGCCGCTCCCCGCCCACCGATCCGGTGGCCAGGTCGTTCACCGAGAGCAGCAGCAACGTGCCGACGAACGCGCTGAGCATCGGCAGCAGCCCGGCCGGTGGGCTGCGGCGGACCGCCACGAAGAGGAAGCCGGCACCCACTGCCACGTTCCACGCGGCCGACTCGTGCCACAGGTGCTGGCCGGCCGGGTGCAGGTGATCGGCTGTCGCGCCCCGGCCGACCTGGGCCAGGCCGAGCACCAACTGCACCGCGCCGAGCAGCCCGAGCGCCGCGCGTAGCCCGGCCACCAGTCGGCCCTGGCCGGCCAGCCGCCGCCACCACGACCGGCGGGCCGGCTCCGCCGCGACGGCGGCCAGGATCGCCGCAGTCCGGTCGGGCACATCGGCGACCAACCGGGTACGGACCCGACGCGTCACCGCGGCCGCCGCCGTGAACCAGGCCCGGCATTCGGCACACCCGTCGAGGTGTCCCTGCACCGCCGCCAGTTCGGCTGCGGTCTCCTCCCCGTCCAGCTGCGCGGACAGGACCTCCCGCCACTGCTCACACCCCATGTACCGGTAGTCGCTCCACGGGCCGCTCCGGTTCCCGGCGACCGCGACGGGTTGTGGAATACTCGCCGGACCATGACGCGCTACGGCCTGCTTATCCTGCCCGCCACCAACCGGGTGTACGCCCGCTCCGCCGTCGACCTGACCCGGGCCGAGCTGGAGATCTTCGGCCGCTCGGCGCTCGACGGCCGGATCGGCGAGCTGGACACCGAGATCGTCGGAGGGGCGTCCTACGTCACCTTCACCGGCGACGGGCTGACCGAGCGGGACCTGGCCGTCCTGGGCAACCTCTCCGCCGGGTACGCGCTGTTCGAGATCGTCGGTGAGCTGCTGCGGCCGATCGAGTGGAGCCGACTGGACCGCTACGACGACGACCTGCTCACCATCCAGAAGTATCCGGGCAAGACCAACGAGCAGTTCACCAAGCTGCTGCTCAACGTCACACTGCTCGCCTCGGACTGGGCTGGCGAGCTGACCGGCCGGCGGTTCCGGGTGCTCGACCCGCTCTGCGGCCGGGGCACGACCCTCAACCAGGCACTCATGTACGGGTTCGACGCCGCCGGCATCGAGCGCGACCAGAAGGACGTCGAGGCGTACCGGGCGTTCATCACCACCTGGCTGAAGCAGAAGCGGGTCAAGCACCGGGTGCTGGAGTCGGGGCCGGTGCGGCGGGAGCGCAAGGTGGTCGGCCGTCGGGTGCGGATCGAGTTGGCGCCGACCCGCGAGGAGCACAAGGCCGGCCAGACCCAACTGCTGGACGTGGTCAACGCCGACACGGCCCGCTCGGCGGAGTTCTTCCGCCCGGAGACCGTCGACCTGGTCGTCGCCGACGCCCCGTACGGCGTGCAGCACGGCAGTCGTACCGCCGATCAGGGGTTGACCCGCGACCCGCTGGCGTTGCTCGCGGACGCCGCGCCGGTCTGGGCGCGGCTGTTGCGTCCCGGCGGTGCGCTCGGTATCTCGTGGAACACCCACGTCGCCAGCCGCGAGGACGCGGCGGCGGCGCTTGCCGACGCCGGCCTGACCGTTGTCGACGCCGAGCCCTACCGGGCGCTGCGGCACCGGGTCGACCAGTCGATCATGCGCGACGTGCTGGTGGCCCGCCGCCCGGCCTGACCCGGCCCGCCGCCTGGCCTGCACACCCCCGCTTGGGCCATGCGCCACCCATCCGGGTCGCGCATGGTCTCTCTCGCGTGCGCCCTTTGCTCTGCACCTGCGGAGGCGACGCTCACGGTCTGTAGCTGGTGCCTCCGCAGGTGCAGAGCAAAGGGTGGACAACTGGTCTTGGTCTCGCGGACCGTCCAGCGGCCTGTGCCGCATTTCACCTGCTCACTGGGCAGGTGTGAAAACCGCGTCAAGAAAAGGTTCGGCTCCGTCATGGTCGCGTTATGACTCCTGCCGTCCGGCTGGTGGTGGGGCTTTGATTGCCCGGCGCGACCGGAAGGCGGTCGCGACGAACCTTTCCGGTAAGAGGAGTCAGCGTGTCTGACGTGGTGTTCGTGGTCCTGACGGTGGTGCTGTTCGCAGTGCTCGCCCTGGTGGTCCGGGCGGTGGAGAAGCTGTGAACGCGGTAAACGCCGTCGGTCTGGTGCTCGCGATCGTCCTGGGCGCGTTCCTGGTGTTCGCCCTGCTGTTCCCGGAGCGCTTCTGATGACCATGACAACAGCGGGCGTCATCTTCATCGTGACGCTGGTGGCGGCCCTCGTCGCCGTCTACAAGCCGTTCGGCGACTACATGTTCCGGGCGGTCGCCGGCACGAAGCAGTCCCGGGTGGAGCGGGGGATCTTCCGGCTGGTCGGGGTCAACCCGGCCGCCGAGCAGACCTGGGGCGTGTACGCCCGCAGCGTGCTGGCGTTCTCCGCGGTCTCGATCCTGTTCCTGTACCTGTTCCAGCGGGTGCAGAACCACCTGTGGCTGTCCCTGGGCTTCGACCCGGTGGTGCCGCACGGCGCGTGGAACACGGCAGTGTCGTTCGTGACGAACACCAACTGGCAGTCGTACTCGGGTGAGTCGACGATGGGCCACCTGGTGCAGATGGCCGGCCTGGCCGTGCAGAACTTCGTCTCGGCGGCGGTCGGCATCGCGGTGGCGGTGGCGCTGGTACGCGGCTTCGCCCGCAGCCGGACCGGGCAGCTCGGCAACTTCTGGGTCGACCTGACCCGGATCGTGCTGCGGATCCTGCTGCCGATCGCCGTCCTCGGCGCCATCGCGCTGATGATCGGCGGCGTGGTGCAGAACCTCTCCGGCGGCACCGACGTGAGCACGCTCACCGGCGGCGCCCAGACCATCACCGGTGGTCCGGTCGCCAGCCAGGAGGTGATCAAGGAGCTGGGCACCAACGGTGGCGGCTTCTACAACGTCAACAGCGCGCACCCGTTCGAGAACCCCACCACCTGGACGAACTGGCTGGAGATCTTCCTGATCTTCCTGATCCCGTTCAGCCTGCCCCGGGTCTTCGGCCGGATGGTCGGGCAGAACCGGCAGGGCTACGCCATCGCCGCGGTGATGGGCATCCTCGCGTTCCTCAGCGTCGCCCTCACCAACATCTTCGAGCTGGCCGGCCACGGCACGGTGCCGCAGGCGGTCGGCGCGGCGATGGAGGGCAAGGAGGTGCGGTTCGACGTGTCCAACTCGGCCACCTTCGCCGCCGCCACCACGCTCACCTCGACCGGTGCGGTGAACTCGTTCCACGACTCGTTCACCTCGCTCGGCGGCATGATGACGATGGTCAACATGATGCTCGGCGAGGTCGCGCCGGGCGGCACCGGTTCCGGTCTCTACGGCCTGCTCATCCTCGCGGTGATCACGGTCTTCGTGGCCGGCCTGATGGTCGGCCGCACCCCCGAGTACCTGGGCAAGAAGATCGGGTCGCGCGAGATCAAGTTCGCCTCGCTCTACTTCCTGATCACGCCGATCCTGGTGCTCGTCGGCACTGCCGCCGCGTTCGCCACCGGCAACAACTCGACGGCGCTGAACGTCGGCCCGCACGGCCTCTCCGAGGTGCTGTACGCGTTCACCTCGGCCAGCAACAACAACGGCTCCGCCTTCGGCGGCATCACGGTCAACACCACCTGGTGGGACACCGCGCTCGGGTTGTGCATGCTGCTGGGCCGGTTCCTGCCGCTCATCTTCGTGCTCGCGTTGGCCGGCTCGCTGGCCCGCCAGGCACCCACCCCCGCGTCCGAGGGCACCCTGCCGACCCACCGACCGCTGTTCATCGGCATGGTCGTCGGCGTCACCGTGGTCCTCGTCGCGCTGACCTTCCTGCCCGCGCTCGCGCTCGGCCCGCTGGCAGAGGGGCTCTGACCACCATGAGGAACGAAGGAATGTCCGTGACATCCGGGCAACTCGCCACCGGCGCCACCCAGGGCAACCCGATCGGCGGAGGTCTGCTCGACCCCCAGCAGCTCATCCGGTCCCTGCCGGACGCGGTCCGCAAGCTCAACCCGACCACGCTGTGGCGTAACCCGGTGATGCTGATCGTCGAGGTCGGCGCGGCCTTCACCACCGTCCTGGCGGTGCTCGACCCGTCGGTGTTCGCCTGGGCGATCACCGTCTGGCTCTGGCTGACAGTGGTCTTCGCCAACCTCGCCGAGGCGGTCGCCGAGGGCCGGGGCAAGGCCCAGGCCGCGACACTGCGCCAGGCGAAGAAGGACACCATCGCCACCCGGTTGATCGACTGGAGGCCGGGCGCGCGGGCCAACACCTACCGCGACGAGGCGGTGCCCGCGCCGGAGCTGCGCCAGGGCGACGTCGTGCTCGTCGAGGCGGGCGGCATCATCCCCGGCGACGGCGACATCGTCGAGGGCATCGCCAGCGTCGACGAGTCGGCCATCACCGGTGAGTCGGCCCCGGTCATCCGGGAGTCCGGCGGCGACCGCAGCGCGGTCACCGGCGGCACCAAGGTGCTCTCCGACCAGATCATCGTCAAGATCACCCAGAAGCCGGGCGAGAGCTTCATCGACCGGATGATCGCCCTGGTCGAGGGCGCCAACCGGCAGAAGACACCCAACGAGATCGCGCTGAACATCCTGCTCGCCGCACTCACTGTCATCTTCCTGCTGGCCGTCGTCACGCTCCAGCCGCTCGCCATCTTCTCCAAGGCGTACCAGGCGGCCGCGCCGGACAGCGGCGCGATCACCAGCTCCGGTGTCACCGGCGTGGTGCTGATCTCGCTGCTGGTCTGCCTGATCCCCACCACCATCGGCGCGCTGCTCTCCGCCATCGGCATCGCCGGCATGGACCGGCTGGTGCAGCGCAACGTCCTGGCCATGAGCGGTCGGGCCGTCGAGGCGGCCGGCGACGTCAACACCCTGCTGCTCGACAAGACCGGCACCATCACGCTCGGCAACCGGCAGGCCGCCGAGTTCGTACCGGTCGAGGGCGTCGACGCCGCGACGCTCGCCGACGCCGCGCAGTTGTCCAGCCTGGCCGACGAGACCCCGGAGGGGCGCTCGGTGGTGGTGCTGGCGAAGAACGAGTTCGGGCTGCGCGAGCGCGAGCCCGGCGTGATGCCGCACGCCACGTTCGTGCCGTTCACCGCCCAGACCCGGATGAGCGGCGTCGACCTCACCCCGGACGCCAGCGTGGACGGCGGCGCGGTGGGCACGGCCCGCCGGGTCCGCAAGGGCGCCGCCGCCGCGGTGATGAAGTGGGTACGGGAGAACGGCGGCCACCCGACCGAGCAGGTCGGCGAGATCGTGGACGCGATCAGCGGCACCGGCGGCACCCCGCTCGTGGTCGCCGAGCACGTCGACGGTGAACCCGCCCGCGCCCTGGGCGTCATCCACCTCAAGGACGTCGTCAAGTCCGGCATGCGCGAGCGGTTCGACGAGATGCGCCGGATGGGCATCCGCACCGTGATGATCACCGGTGACAACCCGCGGACCGCGAAGGCCATCGCCGACGAGGCCGGGGTGGACGACTTCCTGGCCGAGGCGACGCCGGAGGACAAGCTCGCGCTGATCAGGCGGGAGCAGGAGGGCGGCCGGCTCGTCGCGATGACCGGCGACGGCACCAACGACGCGCCGGCGCTCGCCCAGGCCGACGTCGGGGTGGCGATGAACACCGGTACGTCGGCCGCCAAGGAGGCCGGCAACATGGTCGACCTCGACTCCGACCCGACCAAGCTGATCGAGATCGTGGAGATCGGCAAGCAGTTGCTGATCACCCGGGGCGCGCTGACCACGTTCAGCATCGCCAACGACATCGCGAAGTACTTCGCGATCATCCCGGCCATGTTCGCCGGCCTCTACCCGAGCCTGGACGCGCTGAACATCATGCGGCTGTCCAGCCCGGAGTCGGCGATCCTGTCCGCTGTCATCTTCAACGCCCTGGTGATCATCGCGCTGATCCCGCTCGCCCTGCGGGGCGTGCGGTACCGGCCGGCCGCCGCGTCGAAGCTGCTCGGCCGCAACCTGCTGGTCTACGGCCTGGGCGGCATCATCGTCCCGTTCATCGGGATCAAGCTCATCGACCTGCTCATCCAGTTCATCCCGGGGATTTCGTGATGCGTCTACCCACCTGGATCGCCCAACACCTCGCCGCGCTGCGCGCCGTGCTCGTCTTCACCGTGCTGCTCGGCCTGGTCTACCCGCTGGCCCTGGTGGCGCTCGGCCAGCTACCCGGCCTCCACCACAGGGCCGACGGCTCGCTGATCACCGCGGGCGGGAACACCGTCGGCAGCGCGCTCATCGGCCAGTCCTTCACCGACGCGGACGGCAACCCCGTCGCCCGCTACTTCCAGTCCCGCCCCTCCGCCGCTGGCGACGGCTACGACCCGACCGCCACCTCGGCCAGCAACCTGGGCCCGGAGAGCGTCGTCGACACCATCGCCACCGATCCGCAGGAGTCCAGCGAGAGCCTGCTCACCCAGGTGTGCGGGCGCAGCAGGTCCGTCGGCGAGCTGAACGGCGTCGACGGCCGACGCCCGTACTGCACCGACGACGGGGTGGGCGCCGTACTCGCGGTCTTCCGCGCCGACGGCCTGACCGGCCCGGTCACCCGGGTGGTGAGCGTGAACCAGGCCGCCCCGGCCACCCCGTTCGTCACCGAGTACCAGGGGGTCGCTGTGGAGCCGGCCCAGCCCGGCGAGGACTACGTGGCCGCCGGTGGGGTGGTCACCCCCATCCGCGGCGACGCGCCGGCCGACCCGGCGGTGCCCGCCGACGCGGTCACCGCCAGCGCCAGCGGCCTCGACCCGCAGATCAGCCCGGCGTACGCCGAGTTGCAGGTGAACAGGGTGGCGCGTGAGCGCGGCGCGGACCCGGCGGTGGTCCGCGAACTGGTCAAGGAGCACACCGACGGGCGCGGACTCGGCTTCCTGGGTGAGCCCGGTGTCAACGTGCTGGAGCTCAACCTCGCCCTCGACAAGCGGTTCGCCGCGCGCTGAGCGCACTAGCGGGCGGGGCCGTGCCGACCGGCACGCCTCGAACAGCATCGCCCGAGCCCGGTCCGGCAGCCGCAGCGACGCCAACAACTCGTC
>NZ_JBEZZW010000030.1:0-88676 GCF_040639415.1 Micromonospora sp. NPDC023888
TGGGGAACAACGCGCGGGCCTGGCTGGTTGTGGAGGGTGTCGGTGTGACTCAGTGTCCCCGGGCCTCACCTAATATCGCCTTCGCGGAATACCGTTCGGCTGGAGCCGCGTAGCGCCACTCGCCGAGAGGCGACCTGCACACCGACACCAGCGTCGCCCCCGGTCCACAAGGCCGGGGGCGGCGCTGTCTGTACCCACCGGTGGGGCCGGGAGCGGCACAATTGCTCGGGTGACTGGTTCTCAGCCCTGGTCGGAGCAGCCTGGTTTGCTCGTACTCCCCAGCGGGATGACGGTGCGCGGGCGTCGCGTCGCCGCGGTGACCTCGCCCGCCGACTTCGCCCTGCTGTTGGCGCCCGGCCCGGCTCCGGCGTGGCCGCACCGGCGGATCCGGTGGCCGGATTTCTGGGTGCCGACCGATCGGGCGGATGCGCTCGATGCCCTGCGGGCGGCGTTGCGGCGTGCCCACGACGGTGCGCGCGTCGAGGTGGCCTGTCGGGGTGGGGTGGGGCGTACCGGGACTGCGCTTGCCGCGTTGGCGATCCTCGACGGCTTGCCGGCCGAGCGGGCGGTGTCGTGGGTCCGGGAGGGTTACCACCCGAAGGCGGTGGAAACGCCCTGGCAGCGGCGCTGGCTGCGCCGCGTCGCCTGAGCGCCACCGCCTACCCCTGTCGGGTCACCGCCGGTTCGTTGACGTACTCGCGCAGGTGGGTGGCAGTGAGCGTGTCACCGTGGGCGACCAGGTCGGCGGGCGTGCCGGTGAAGACGATCCGGCCGCCGTCGTGGCCGGCGCCCGGACCGAGGTCGATGAGCCAGTCCGCGTGGGCCATGACCGCCTGGTGATGCTCGATGACGATCACCGTGTTGCCGGCGTCGACCATCCGGTCGAGCAGGGCCAGCAGTTGGTCCACGTCGGCCAGGTGCAGGCCGGTGGTGGGTTCGTCAAGCACGTACGTGGTGGTCTTCTCCGCCAGGTGGATGGCGAGTTTGAGTCGTTGCCGTTCCCCGCCCGACAGGGTGGTCAACGGTTGGCCGAGGCTGAGGTAGCCCAGCCCGACGTCGACCAGCCGACCGAGAATGGGGTGCGGAAAGAAGGCGTACGCCTCGGTGACCGACATGGCCAGCACCTCGCTGATGTTCTTGCCGCGCAGCGTGTACGTGAGCACCTCGTCGGTGAAGCGTCGCCCCTCGCACCGTTCGCAGACGCTTGCGACGCCGGCCATCATCGCCAGGTCCGTGTAGATCAGCCCGATCCCCTTGCAGGCCGGGCAGGCGCCCTCGGAGTTGGCGCTGAACAGGGCCGCCTTGACCCCGTTGGCCTTGGCGAAGGCGGTACGGATCGGGTCGAGCAGGCCGCTGTAGGTGGCCGGGTTGCTGCGTCGTGACCCGCGGATGGGGGACTGGTCCACGATGACCACTCCGGATCGGCCGCGCAGCGAACCGTGGATCAGTGAGCTCTTGCCGGAACCGGCCACGCCGGTGACCACGGTGAGCACGCCGAGCGGGATGTCCACGTCGACGTCGCGCAGGTTGTGCAGGTCGGCCTGGCGGATGGTGAGCTGCCCGGTCGGTGGGCGTACCGCCTCGCGCACTGTCACCCGGTGGTCCAGGTGCCGGCCGGTGAGGGTGTCGGAGCGGCGCAGCGCGGGCACGTCGCCGGTGAAGCAGATCCGGCCGCCGTCGGTGCCGGCCCCCGGCCCGAGGTCGACCACGTGGTCGGCGATCGCGATGGTTTCCGGCTTGTGCTCGACCACGAGCACCGTGTTGCCCTTGTCGCGCAGCCGCAGCAGCAGGTCGTTCATCCGGGCGATGTCGTGCGGGTGCAGGCCGACTGTGGGTTCGTCGAAGACGTACGTGACGTCGGACAGGCTGGAGCCGAGGTGCCGGACCATCTTGACCCGTTGCGCCTCACCGCCGGACAGGGTGGCCGACTCCCGGTCCAGGCTGAGGTAGCCCAACCCGATCTCGACAAGGGACTCCAGCAGGTCCCGCAGGTTGACGATGAGTGGTGCGACCGCCGGGTCGTCGATGCCCCGGACGAACGTCGCCAGGTCGCTGATCTGCATCGCCGAGCAGTCGGCGATGGTGCGTCCGGCGATCCGCGACGACAGGGCCGCCGCGTTGAGCCGGGTGCCGCCGCAGTCGCCGCAGGTGGTGAAGGTGACCGCCCGGTCGACGAAGGCGCGGATGTGCGGTTGCATCGACTCGCGGTCCTTGGCGAGGTAGAGCCGCTTGACCTTGACGGCCAGACCCTCGTACGTCCAGTTGTTGCTGCCCACCTTGATCTTCGTGGACGGTTTGTGGAGGAAGTCCTCCCACTGTTGGGGGGTGAAGTCCTGGAGTTTGACGTCCGGGTCGAACAGGCCGGAGCCGACGATCGTCTGCCAGTACCAGGAGTCGACAGCGAAGTTGGGCACGGTGATGGCGCCGTCGTTGAGGGAGCGCTCGACGTCCACCAACTCGTTGATGTCGAGGTCGGAGACGCGGCCCAGCCCTTCGCAGGTGAGGCACATCCCCTCGGGCAGGTTGAAGCTGAACGCCCCGGCGCCGCCGATCGACGGCTCGCCGAGCCGGCTGAACAGGATCCGCAGCATGGCGTACGCGTCGGTGGCGGTGCCGACGGTGGAGCGGGAGTTGACGCCCATCCGCTCCTGGTCGACGACGATGGCCGCGCTGAGGTTGCGCAGCGAGTCGACGTCCGGCCGGTTGAGGTTGGGCATGAACGACTGGAGGAACGCGCTGTAGGTCTCGTTGATCATGCGCTGGGACTCGGCGGCGATGGTGCCGAAGACAAGCGACGACTTGCCCGATCCGGAGACGCCGGTGAAGACGGTCAACCGGCGTTTGGGGATGTCGACCGAGACGCTCGCGAGATTGTTCTCCCGCGCTCCGCGTACCTCGATCATGTCGTGGCTGTCGGCGGCGGACCATGCTGGCTGCGACATGCGAACCCTTCACGGAGTCGTGGCGGGACTCCTGCCCCGCCGATGCTGGCGGGTTCCATTGTCTCATTCATCCCCATGTAGAGACTTTTCGCGAGTTTCCAGCGTTGCCTGGGGTGGGACCTCCGGTTAAGTCTCAAATCACGTCGTAAGCGGTACGGTGGCTCGCGTGGACGTCGCCCCGCAGGATCGGCTCCGCGCCGTGGACCTGGCCGCCACCGTCGGGATCTCGGTGCAGCAGGTGCGCAACTACGTCGAGCAGGGTGTGCTGCCGCCGGCCCGGCGTACCCCGAGCGGCTACCGGATCTTCACGACGGAGCACGCCCGGGCGCTGACCGTGGCGCGGCGGCTGGCCGAGGGACACGGCTGGAGCCGTACCCGGGAGATCATGGCGGCGGTGCACAGGGGCGACGTGCCGGCGGCCCTCGCGGCGCTCGACGGCGGCCACGCCGAGTTGGACCGGGAACGCGCCGAGATCCGCCGGGTGCTCGGCGCCTTCGAGACCGTGCTGGCCAGCCCACCGGCGGCCCGGCCCGCGCCGCGCCGCGCCGTCCGCATCGGCGAGGTCGCCGCCCTGGTCGGGGTGCGAACCTCCCAGCTACGGCTGTGGGAGCAGCGCGAACTGCTGCGGCCCGGCCGCACCCCGGGCACCAACTACCGGGTGTACGACGAGGCGGAACTACGGGCCGCGCAGGTCATCACGCTGCTCCGCCGGGGCGCGTACCCGTTCGAGATCATCGAGGCGGTGCTGGGGGAACTGCGGACCACCGGCAGCCCGCAGCGGGTCCGCGCCGAACTTGCCCGCCGCGAGCAGGACCTGCACATCCGCAGCCTGCGCCGGCTACGGGGCAGCGCCGCCCTGCACGACTACCTGCACGGTCGCGGCGAGGCGGACTGACCGACCGGCGCATCCCGTCCCGCCGTGCGATCTTGTTGACTAGGGTCGGGCACATGAGGACTGCGCTGCTGGCGGCCACGGTGTCCGCCGCCCTGCTCGCTCCCGTGCCCGTCGCCGCCGCGGGAGTGTCCGCCGGGCCAACCGTGCGCTGCCCGCGGGCGCCGGCCCCGGCGATGTCCCGCCCGCCCCGGCCCTCGCCCCCGCCCGCTGTGCCCGAGCAGCGGGTGGTCGGCGGCCCGGCGTTGGACACGACCGGCCTGGTCGTGCCGGCCGACGCCGCCGCGCCACCGGCGATCACCGCCACGTCGTGGCTGGTCGCCGACCTGGACAGCGGCCAGGTGCTCGGCGGTTGCGGCCCCCACGAGTACGGCACCCCGGCCAGCGTGCAGAAACTCCTGCTGGCGGCCACGATGCTGCCCCGGTTGGACCCGAAGCAGACGGTCACCGTCACCGAGGACGACATGAACATCGAGCCCGGCTCCTCCGCCGTGGGTCTGGTCGAAGGCGGTCGCTACACGATCGAGACGGTCTGGCTGGGTCTGCTGCTCAACTCGGGGAACGAGGCCGCGAACGTGCTGGCCCGGCTGGGTGGCGGGGCGGACGGCGCGGCCGGCGGCGTCCGCGCCATGAACGAGCAGGCGCACCGGCTCGGCGCGCTGCAGACACACGCGGTCACCCCGTCGGGGCTGGACGGCAGGGGGCAGTTCACGAGCGCGTACGACCTGGCGCTGATCGCCAGGGCCTGTTTCGCCGAGCCGACCTTCCGCCGGTACGCGCTCACCGAGCAGGCGGAGATTCCCACCCAGCCGGCGCAGTACACGAAGGGTTTCCAGATCCAGAACGAGAACCAGCTCATCTACCGGTACCCGGGTGCGCTCGGCGGCAAGACCGGCTTCACCGATCTGGCCCGGCACACCTACGTGGGTGCGGCGGAACGCGGCGGGCGACGGCTGGTGGTGACCCTGCTGGGTGCCGAATCGGCGCCGCTGCGGGGCTGGCAGCAGGGTGCGGCCCTGCTGGACTGGGGCTTCACGCTGCCGCGGGACGCCTCCGTCGGCCGGCTGGTCGAAGCGGGGGAGTTGACCGCCACCGCGTCGGCGGCGCCGTCCGTGCTGGCCGGGCCCGGTGCGCCCCGGCCGGCGGCGGCAAGTGGGCCCGCGCGTACCGGCTCGGGGTGGTTGTGGTCGGTGACCGCGGTGAGCGGCGCGGGGGTGCTCGCGCTGTTGGGCGGGCTGTTGTGGCGGCGTCGCCGTCGGCTGCCCTGACGGATCGACATCGGGCGCCGACGTCCATAGACTCCGGTCTTTCTGGCACCACGAGTCCAGGAGGATCACAGTGTCGAGTGAACTCGAACCGCGCCCCGGCGGGGCGGCACCCCGCCGGCCGGTGCGCGCCCTGTCCCGCCTCGCGGGGGTGACCGCGCTCGCCGGGGCGCTCGTCGTCGGGGCGTCCGCCAGCGCGGTCGCCGCGCCAGCCGACCTCAGCAGCGCCTCCACCGCCGCTGACGCCGCCACCCGACCGCCGCGCACCACCCACGGCCCGTGCGCGTACACCGAGACACCCGACGAGCCCGCGGCCCGGCCGGTGCCGCTGCCGCCCGACCCGCGGCGCACCCCGGCCCGGGGCAGCGTCCGGGTGACCCTGACGACCAACCACGGACCGATCGGGTTGACGCTGGACCGGACCGCCGCGCCGTGCACCGTACAGAGCTTTCTGCACCTGGTCGGCAAGCGTTTCTACGACCGCACCCCGTGCCACCGGCTCACCGCGTACCCCACGCTGAGCGTGCTGCAGTGCGGTGACCCGTCCGGCACCGGGGAGGGCGGCCCGGGGTACCGGTACCGCGACGAACTGCCGACCGGCCTGCCGCCGGCGCCCACCGACCCGACCGGGGAACGACGGGTGTACGCAAGGGGTGTGCTGGCCATGGCCAATGCGGGGCCGGACACCAACGGGAGCCAGTTCTTCCTGGTCTACGCCAACTCGGCGCTGCGCCCCAACTACACGATCTTCGGCGAGGTCGACGCGGCCGGGCTGGCCACCCTGGACCGGATCGCCGCCGGGGGAGTGGCGCCGACCGCCGAGGACCCGGCGCCGGTCGACGGCGCGCCCGCGCTGCCGGTGACCATTCGAAAGGCCATCCGCGCGCACCACCACCACTGATCAGGCGGCGCGGTGGGCGGCCCTCGGTCGCTCACCGCGGCGGCGGGAACGCAATCCCGGGGGCCACCCGGCAGCCCGAAATTTCCGGGAGCGGATCGGAAGTGGTCCGACCGGTCTCCGACCCAGTTCCGACCGTCACGACGGGCCGGACGACCCGGACGGTGGGGCGGTGCTGTCCCGGACGACCAGTTCCGTGGCGAGTTCCACCCGCGGTGAGTCGATGCCCTCGCCCTGGGCCAGGCGCAGCACGGTCCGTGCCGCCAACCGTCCCATCTCGACCAACGGTTGCCGCACCGTGGTCAGCGGTGGCGACGCCCAGCGGGCCTCGGGCAGGTCGTCGAAGCCGACGACGCTGACGTCGTCCGGCACCCGCAGCCCGCGGCGCCGGATGGCCTCGTAGACGCCGAAGGCCATCTGGTCACTCGCGGCGAAGATGCCGGTCGGCGGGTCTTCGAGGTCGAGCAGCGCGGTCGCGCCGGCGAACCCGGAGGCGTGGTAGAAGTCGCCCGGGTAGATCAGCGCGTCGTCCACCGGCACCCCGGCGCTCTCCAACCCGGCCCGGTAACCGTCGAGCCGCGCCCGGCTGCACAACAGGTGCGTCGGCCCGGCCACCAGGCCGATGCGCCGGTGCCCGATCGCGAGCAGGTGTTCGGTCGCGGCCATCCCGCCGGCCCAGTTGGTGGCACCGATCGTCGGGACGTCCATGGCCGGCACGCCGGCCGGGTCGACGACCACCACCGGCACGTTGAGGCGGCGCAGTTGCGCGTGCAGCGGCGGGCTCAGGTGCGAGGTCACGAAGATGACGCCGTCGGTGGCCCGGGTGCGCAGGTTCTGCAGCCACTGCCGGGCCGCTGTGGGTTGCCGGTGGATCGCGGAGACCACGGTGCCGACACCCGCGCCGTGCCCGACATCCTCCACGCCCCTGATGATTTCCACGGCCCAGGGGCTGTCCAGGTCGTTGAAGACCAGGTCGACGAGGCCGGCGCGGCGCACGCTGCGGCTGGTGCGTCGCCGGTAGCCGTGGTGGCGCAGCAACTCCTCGACTCGCTCCCGGGTGTCCGGGGCGACATCGGAGCGACCATTGAGTACCCGTGACACGGTCGGCACCGACACCCCGGCTTCCCGTGCGATCGCGGTGATGGTCACCCTGCGTCCGTCGTCCGCGCCCACCCGCGTCTCCTTCACCGAGCCGGAAGAACGACCACGAGACGTCGTCAACCGAGGATCCCGGAACGGTGTGCCCGTTCCACGCGTCATCTTGCCTCACCGACGGGGGTTGACGACATGCCAGGTCGGTTCTAGCGTTCGGCGAAGTTGCGGAATCTTTCCGGAAATTCGTCGGACCGAGGACGGCATGTACACCGATCTACCTGAGGAACAGCTGCGGGACTACCGCGGCGTCGTCCAGGAACCGGCGGACTTCGACGATTTCTGGGCCGAGACCCTGGCCGAGGCGCGGCGCGCCGGCTGGCCGGTGCGGGCCGAGCCGGTCGCGACCGAGCTGGACACCATCGACGTGTTCGACGTCACCTTCGCGGGTTTCGCCGGCCAGTCCGTGCGGGGCTGGCTGCGGGTGCCTCGCGGTGCCGCCAGGGCGTTGCCGACGGTGGTCCAGTTCGCCGGCTACGGCGGCGGGCGGGGGCACCCGCTGGAGAACCTGCTCTGGGCCGCGGCCGGCTTCGCGCACCTGCAGATGGACACCCGGGGGCAGGGCTCGGGATGGAGTCGAGGCGACACCCCGGACCTCGGCGCGGCCGGCCCGGAGGCGCCCGGCGTCACCACCCGGGGCATCGCCGACCCGAAGACCTACTACTACCGGCGGTTGATCACCGACGCGGTCCGGGCGGTGGACGCCGTCCGGACCCTGCCGCTTGTCGACCCGACCCGGGTGGCGGTGCTCGGGCACAGCCAGGGCGGCGGATTGGCGCTCGCGGCCGGCGCGTTGGCACCCGGGGTGCGGGCGGTGGTCGCGTTCGTGCCGTTCCTCTGCGACATCCCGCGCGCGGTGGTGACCACCGCCGCCCGCCCCTACCGGGAGATCCGCGACTACCTGGCGATCCACCGGAGCGCCGAGGAGCGGGTGCTGACCACCCTCGCGTACGTCGACGGGGTCAACTTCGCCCGGCGCTGCCGCCGCCCGGCGCGGTACTCGGTGGCGTTGATGGACGAGATCGTGCCGCCGTCGACGGTCTACGCGGCGGTGAACGCGCACGCCGGGCCGACCGAGTTGGCGGTGTGGCGTTACAACGGCCACGAGGCCGGCGGGATCGACGACGACGAGTCGGCGCTGGTCTTCCTGCGCGCGCACCTGACCGAGAGCTGACCAGGCCCGCGACGTCGGGCGGCTGACCCGGAACGGGCGCATCCGGCCCGCGGTGCCGGCCCGGCTGATAGACAGGAGGGGTGGGTCACCGGGTCGCCGTCGTGCTCGCGGTCGCCGCGCTGCTCGGCGGTTGCTCGCGGCCGGAGGCCCGCCCCCCGCCGGTCGCGCCGCAGTCGACGCCGGTGAGTCCGACGCCCCGGCCCACCCCCGCGACGTCCAGCACCGGCACGAGCCGGCTGCCGGGGTTCGTGGTGCTCACCGACCTCGACCCGCGCATCCACGCCGACATCCGCTACGCCACGGCGCACAACTTCGTGGGCCGCCCGATCACCGGCTACCCGGAGCCGCTGTGTCTGCTCACCCGGCGGGCCGCCGAGTCGCTGCGCCGGGTGCAGGACGCCGCGCTGGCCGGTGGACACAGCCTCAAGGTGTACGACTGCTACCGCCCGCAGCCGGCGGTCGACGACTTCGTCGCCTGGTCGAAGCGCCCCGGCGAGCAGCAGACCAAGGCGGAGTTCTACCCGGACGTGGCCAAGAACCGGCTCTTCGCCGACGGCTACATCGGGACGCCCACCGCGCACAGCCGGGGCAGCACCATGGACCTGACGCTCGTGGACGATCCCGCCGCCAGCCAGCCCGCGTACCGGGCCGGGCAGCCGCTTGTCGCCTGCACCGGGCCCCGGGGGCGGCGCTTCGCCGACAACAGCATCGACATGGGTACGGGCTTCGACTGTTTCGACTCCCGGGCGCACACCGCCGACCCCCGCATCACGGCGACGGCGCGGGACAATCGGCGGTTGTTGCAGCGGCTCATGACCGACGCCGGCTTCGTCAACTACGACCGTGAGTGGTGGCACTACAGCCTCCGCGACGAGCCGTACCCGGACACGTTCTTCGCCGCGCCGGTCGCCCGCTCGTCGGTCGGCTGACGCGCCGCCCGATCGCACCGCCAACGGCACGATCAGGCACGATCACTCCCATGAGCATCGAACGGATCGGCCCTCCGGTGACCGGTGACGAGCGGGAGACCCTGCGCGCCTTCCTCGACTTCCACCGCGCGACGTTGGCCCTCAAGTGCGAGGGTCTCTCCGACGAGGACCTGCGCCGGCAGTCGATGCCGCCTTCCACGCTGTCCCTGCTGGGCCTGGTGCGGCACATGGCCGAGGTGGAACGCGCCTGGTTCCGGCGGGTCATCGACGGCGCGGACGTCCCGTTGGTCTGGTCCGAGACGGGCGACTTCCAGCAGGCGTACGACGCCAGCTCGGCCACCCGGGCCGAAGCCTTCGACGCCTGGCAGCGCGAGGTCGAGCACGCCCGCCAGATCGAGCGGGCGGCGGCGTCGCTCGACGTGACCGGCCGCAACGTCCGCTCCGGCGAGACGGTGTCGCTGCGGCTGGTGATGCTGCACCTGATCCACGAGTACGCCCGGCACAACGGTCACGCCGACCTGCTGCGCGAGGGCATCGACGGCACCGTCGGCGTCTAGTGGCCGTCGTGCCGGTGGGTCGTGTGGGTGCGGATGCGCGATCCACACCCACACGCCCGGCTGGGCGGCGAGGCCCTCAGAGGGTGAACACCACCGTGGAGATGCTGCGGGCGCCGACGTTGACGGTGGCCTGACCGCCGTTGACGCTCGTCGGTTGGCTTGCCGCGTTGGCGTTCTGCGAGGTGAGGTAGTGCTCGGCCCGGGTGACGTTCTGCGGTGCCTGGATCACGGCGTTGTTGACCGCGCTGTTCGAGCGGTTGAGGATCACCAGGGTGATCTTGCCGTCACCCTGGTAGGCGGTCACCTCCAGCGGTGAGGCCTTGGAGCTCTTCGTCAGCGCGACCCGCTGGTAGCCGGGGCGGACGTACTTGGCGTACTGCGAGAACGCGTACCCGCGCTTGAGCGGAGCGCCCGCGACGGTGCCGAACGCCGACTCGCCGTCGCCGATGAAGGAGTAGTAGCGCTTGCCGTACCACCAGATGTAGGCGTTCCAGTTGGCCTCCATCGACTTGTGCACGGTGCGCATGATGTCGTCCAGGGTCTCGTTCCACACCGCGGCGTTGGCGGGGTTGCCCCAGATGTTGGAGCCGCCACCGTCGGCGGCGTGCAGGTTCCACTCGGTCATCCACACCGGCTTGTTGTACTGCTCCGCCAGGGAGTACGGCCGCAGCCGGCCCGACTCCTCGGTGCCGTAGAGGTGCCCGCCGATGTAGCCGATGTTGTTGCGGGCGGTCGCGTCGTTCAGGGTCGGATCGGTGAAGCCGTAGTTGAGGTTGACCGCCTCGGCGACCATCAGCTTGGTGTTCTGCACTCTCGTGCCCTGGTCGCGGACGAAGGTGCGCAGCTCGGTGCCGCTCCAGTCCATCGAGTCGTAGTCCGGGTGCCAGTCGGGCTCGTTCTGCACCGAGGTGACGTCGATGGTCACGCCCTGGCCCCGCATGTACTGGACGTAGCTGTTCAGGTGGTTGGCGTAGTCGTCGTAGTAGTCGGTCTTCAGCTTGCCGCCGTTGACCCGGCTGTTGTTGGTCTTCCACGCCGCAGGCGCTGTCCAGGGCGAGGCGAGGATCTTGACGTTCGACCCGTACGACTTTGCCGTCTTCAGCGAGTTCACGTGCGTCGCCCACTCGCTGGACTCCGGTGACAGACCGGTCCGCACGATGGACAGCCCCAACTGGTTGGCACCCATCCCGACAAGCGTCTGCGTGTCGGTCGTCGACCAGGCGCTGCCCCAGATCGACTGCGCGGCCCCGAACCCGTCGACGGTCTGGTATTTGGTGGCGCTGTTCACCGTGATGTCCGCCGGCCCGTTCGGCGGCGGAGTGGTCGGTGGTGGGGTCGTCGGTGGTGGCGTGGTCGGCGGTGGGGTGGTCGGCGCGGGGTCGCCGGTGCAGGCCACCCCGTTGAGCGTGAAGCTGCTCGGAGCGGGGTTGCTGCCGGTCCAGGAGCCGTTGAAACCGAACGAGACAGTGCCGTTGGTGGCGATGGCCCCGTTGTAACTGACGTTCTTGGCGGTGACCGCGGCGCCGCTCTGGGTGAGTGTCGTGTTCCAGGCCTGTGTGACGGTCTGTCCGGCGCTGTAGGACCAGGCCAGCGTCCAGCTGCTAACCGGATCGCCGAGATTGGTGATGGCGACGTTGGCGCCGAAGCCGCCCTGCCACTGCGACGACACGCTGTAGTCCACCGAGCAACCAGCGGCTGCCGCGCCGGCCGGCATCGCCACGGCGACCGCGGTCGACGCCAACAGCATCGCGCCGGCCGACACCGACGCGGCCTTGATGACTCTGGGTCTCCTCATAGGTCATTCTCCTGAGATCGGGGGGCCACCATGGTGGCCGATCAGCGGTGCGGCACATTGTTAGCGTTAACAGGTGCCGCCCGTCGCACCCGACAACGAATCGCCTCAATGCCCGTTGGCGGCCGTGCTCCCGACGGCCCGCCCGGTACGCCCACATCGACTTTGATAGATGGGCGTGGCTCCGTCAAGCCGCGACGGCGATGTTCGCGAAAGTTTTCCGAAACCAGCCAGGACGGCTCAACCGGTCAGCCGACAGGGCCGTCGCCGAGGTCGGCACGTCGGTCGCGGTCGGACCCCGGCACGTCGAACGCTGATCCTCGCCAGGTGCGGTCGTGAACATTTCCGAAAGTGCCGGCCGGGCTGGTGGCGGCCCGCCACACCTCAGGTCCAGTAGAGGATCCGGCAGGCCGGCACCCGCGAGGCGAGTTCGGCGGTGAACCAGCCGCGCAGCTCGGCCATGGTGTCGCGCGGGTAGACGTACTTCACCGCGCCGAACCTGCCGTGTTTACGGCTGCGCGACTCCTCGTCCATCTCCAGCCGGGTGCGCGGGTACCAGCCGAGGAGCACCTCCTTGCTGCCCGGGGTGAACCGGTGGGTGATCAGCTCGGCGGTCAGGTCCAGCTCCGGCACCCCGTCGACCGCCGCGCGGATCTGGTCGAGCAACTCGCCGTAACGGTCCCGCCAGTCGGGCAGCGCGATGATCGGAGCGATGGTCAGCCCGACCGGGTAGCCGTCGAGCGCGAGCCGGCGCAGCGCGGCCAGCCGCTCCGGTACCCGGGCGGTGCCGCCCTCGAACCGTTCGCTCACCGGGGCGCAGTTGACGCTGAGCCGGACCCGGGTACGGCCGGCGTGCGGCAGCCCGACGAAGGTGTCCACGTCGGCGTACTTGGTGGTCCAGCGCAGTTGTACCGGCGCGTCCCACCCGGCGAAGTGCTGCACCGCCTGCCGCCAGCTCCCGGTCAGGTGCTCCAACGCGAGGGGGTCGGTGTAGCAGGACGCCTCGAAGGTGGTGCCCTCGTCGGCGCGTCGCGCGTTGCGGCTGGTCACCGTCCCGCGCCCGGCGTACCCGGCAAGCCCGGCCAGGATGTCGTCGAGGTCCGCGTACACCCGGGTCACCGGCGGGCCGGACAGTGAGCCGGCGAGGTAGCAGTACTGGCAGTGCGCCGGGCAGCCTTCGGCCAGGTCGACCCGCCAGTCGGCGCTTGGCGCGATGGGTTGCAGGGTGCGCCGCGAGGGTGGGCTGACCACGATCGCCATGGTGGCCTTGGCTCGGGCGTAGGTCTCCCGGTCGGTCTCTCCGCGTACTCCGGTGAGCCGGTTGGAGCGCAGGCGTTCGACCTCGATGCCCTGTGCCTGCACCCGTTCGACGATCCGCTGGCCGTGCGGGTGCTCCAGCGCGGCCGGGGTGGCGACCACCCGGCGCGGGGTCCAGCGGCGGGCCGGTCGGGCCGCGGGTGCGAGCCCGGCGAGGTCGCGGGTCGGCACCCACTCGCCGCTGGCGTCGTGCGGCGCGGCGGGCACGTCGACGGCGAGGGGCTGGTCGACGTCGACGGCATCCGGGCTGGTCATCGGGCCGGGGTACCCGTTGTCGCCGGAATCCCACCCGATCGGCCGACCCATGATTGACGTCACCGGTGCCAGCGCATAACCTTTCGTCTATCTGTAAACATTGTGAACAGATGGTTCAGGTCGACGCGGCGGCGCGCGTCCCCACCGAAGGGACGATCAGGTGATCACAGAACTCTCCTCCCGTACCAGACGAATCCTGTCGTTGCTCGTCGCCCTCGTGGTCGCGTTGACCGCAGGCCTCACGGTCAACGCCTCGCGTTCCGCGCAGGCGGCGCCGACGTTCAAGGTCCTGGCCTTCTACAACGGCACCTGGGACGCCGCGCACATCGACTTCGTCAAGGACGCCCGCGCCTGGTTCCCGCAGGCCGCCGCCCAGTACGGCTTCTCCTGGGAGTCCACGAACAACTGGAGTCTGCTGAACACCGCCAACCTGGCCCAGTACAAGGTCATCATGTTCCTGGACGACGCACCGCCCACCGCGCAGCGCGCCGCGTTCCAGCAGTACATGCAGAACGGCGGGGCGTGGCTGGGCTTCCACGTCAGCGCGTGGACCGACAACCCGTCGAGCTGGAGCTGGTACTACAACACCTTCCTCGGCACCGGCTCGTTCCAGACCAACACCTGGGGGCCGACCCGGGTCACCATGCGCGCCGACAACCGCACCCACCCGGCCACCCGGAACCTCCCGGCGACGTTCCCGTCGTCGATCAGCGAGTGGTACTCCTGGAGCAACGACCTGCGGCAGAACCCCAACATCGACATCCTCGCCTCGATCGACGCGTCCAGCTTCCCGGTCGGCACCGACCCCAACCAGTCCTGGTACGGCGGGTACTACCCGCTGGTGTGGAGCAACCGGCAGTACAAGATGCTCTACGCCAACTTCGGCCACAACGCCATGAACTACAGCACCAACACCGGGCTGTCGTCGACGTTCGACAGCGCGCAGCAGAACCAGCTACTGATCGACGGACTGCACTGGCTCGCCGGCGCCGGCACCGTCCCCCCGACCACGCCTCCGCCGACCGACGGCATCTCGCCGACCGCCTGGCACACCGCTGTCAACCGGGCCAGCGGAAAGTGCGTGGACGCCCGCGCCGCCGCCAGCGCGAACGGCACCGCCATCCAGCAGTACGCCTGCAACAGCAGCGCGGCGCAGCAGTACCAGTTCGCGCCGACCAGCGGCGGTTACCTGCGGGTCAACAACCGCACCAACAGCGCGCAGGTGCTCGACGTGACCGACCGGTCGACAGCCGACTCGGCGCCGATCCAGCTCTGGTCCTACAGCGGCGGCAACAACCAGCAGTGGCGTGCCGAATCGGAGGGCGGTGGCTACTACCGCCTGGTCAACCGGCTCAGCGGCAAGTGCCTCGACGTGCCGGGAGCGTCCACCGCGGACAGCGTCCAACTCATCCAGTACACCTGCAACGGCACCGCGGCGCAGTCGTTCCGGCTGGTGCCGCAACCCTGAGGGGGAAGTCCACTCCCTCGCCGGAGGGAGGTGCCGCTCACGCCCGTTTCCTAGCGTGAGCGGCATGACTTCAGGCGATCAGCTAGCTGTGGCATGGCGGCGTGCCCACGCCCCCGTGGCGGGAGTGCCCCGATGGGCCCGAATCGCCGCCTACGCCATCCCGTTCACCGTGCTGCCGTCGGGCCTCTGGCGGCTTCCGGTCGCGTTCCGCGACGGCATCGGGTTCGACGGGCGGGTGTACATCGTCTGCCTCTCGATCGTGGCGGAGCTGATCGCGTTCACCGCCGTCGGGCTCGTCGCCGGCTGGGGAGAGCGGTTCCCGCGCTGGGTTCCCGGGCTGGGTGGCCGCCGGGTGCCGACGCCGGCCGCCCTCATTCCCGCGACGCTCGGCGCGACGGTCCTGACCGTCCTGTGGACCAGCGCCTTCGCCCGGATATTCGCCGGGGTCACCATGGCCGGTACGCCGCTCCCGGCGGACTTTCCCACCCAGCGCGGCGCCTGGGAGGCCGCCATCTTCTACGCCTGCTACCTGCCGCTGCTGCTGTGGGGACCACTGCTCGCCGTGGTGGCCTACGCCTATCACCGGCGACGCCGGGGCAGCTACGACACCTGAGCGGCCCGACCGAACCGGGCGGCGATGGCACCTACGACGGCGCGCGGCGCTGTGGAACCGCCCCACCCGCTGGGCAGCTCCACAGCGCCGCGAGGGTGACATCCGCCCTGTTCAGGCCCCGGCGAACGCGCCCGCGAGCCGGGGACCTCACGTCGTGCGCTCCAGGAGGGTGATGCTCAGCAGCGGGTACCGCCAGCGCTGCGCCTCCCGGTAGCCGGCGCTGATCCGGTCCCGCTTGCCGGGCGCCATGTCCGACAGCGGGTCGGCCGAGGGGTCGGCCCCGACGACCCAGATGCGCGGTGGTGTGCCGAGGCAGGTGGCGTCCGGGCACTCCGTTGCCAGGAACCTGCCGTCGCTGCGCTGCGGGGCGACGCGCAGCACGTCCGGGGGGCGTGGGGCGGGCAGGTAGCGCTCGTAGATGTCCCGTGGTGACCAGGGGATGCTCGGGTGGCTGTCCGGGAACACCACGACGTCGCCGGGTCGGTAGCGGGAACCGATGACCGACGCGATGCGGTACGAGTCCTGGCTGTGACCGGCGTGGGCGCGAATGGTGACGTGTGCGGGAAGGGCCAGGACGGCCGCCAGGCTGACCGCGCCGATTGCCGACGACCGTCCGACGCGGACCAGGGCGGACGCGGCGAGGACGGCCAGCGCCGGCAGCACGACAAGCACGTAGCGGGCCACCCAGACGTGCAGCTGGGTGCCGGCGAGCAACAGCAGTGCCATCGGGACGAACGCCGCGCCGGCCAGGCAGACGTACGCCGGGGCACGCCGTACACCGAGAACCGCGAGGACGAGAACGAGCCCGCCGACGGCCGCGGAGTGGAAGAGCCGCTCCGGGAACGCCTGCAGGGCGGTCAGGTTGACAAGCGCGATCCAGGACACCTGCTCGGTCTGCCCCCAACCCCAGACGGACAGCGCGAGCGCCGGCAGCGCCCCCACGCCGGCCGCCGTCACCCACCGCCGTACGGTCGGCCAGCCGTCGGCTCGGCGGGGGAGCTGGCACCAGCCGACCGCGACGGCGTGACCCGCGAGCATCAGCAGACCGTTGAGCGGATGCAGCAGCCCCACGACGCCGACGGCGGCGGCGTACCCGGCGAGGTGACGGCGCGCGGGCTCCGCCAGCAGCCGGATCAGGCACCACACGGCGACAGCGGCACCGAGGATCACCAGGGCGTAGGACCGGGCTTCCTGGGCGTAGCGCGACGTCACCGGCAGGATCGCGAAGAGCAGCCCCGCCAGCAGGCCGGTCCCGGCGCCGCCGAGTCGACGCCCGAGCGCGGTCACCACCACCGTGGCGACGGCGCAGGCGACGACCGAGGGCAGCCGCAACGCGGCCGTGGACGTGCCGGCCACCGCGGTGTACACCTTCATCAGGGCGTAGTAGGGGGTCAGGACCGCGTCCACCGAACCGGCGAGTTGCCACAGCTGCGACCAGCTCAACCGGACCGCGCCCCAGGTGGCCAGCTCGTCGGCCCACAGCGCCGGGCCGGTCAGCCGCCACCGGCCCAGCACCACCGCGACAAGCGCGGGGACCACCCAACTCGCCACCGACCAGCCGGACCGGGTGTCGCTCGGTTCCCGATCCGCGCCCGACCGAGGCAGGTCCGGCGGGGTGGCGACGGTGCCGGCGTGGTGCGACGGCCGGGTGGCGGTGATGGTGGTTCTCCCTGAACAGGGGCGGAAGTGCCCGCGCGAACCTAGCCGCGGCAGGTGAGCACACGGCGTCGCGGAGCCGGACAGCAGGTGAACGGCAGCGCGCCGGGTAAATCGGTTGCCCGACCCGCGACGGCCTGCTGAACTGCCCGAAACCGCCACCAACAGTCAGGGAGCACCAATGCGCGCTGCGTCGATGTCCAACCAGAAGGGATCTGTCGCCTACCTGAAGGACCTGACGCTGCGTGAAAACCCTGAACCTCGGCATCCTGGCTCACGTCGATGCCGGTAAGACCAGCCTGACCGAACGGCTGTTGCACGACGTTGGCGTGACCGACCGGCTCGGCAGTGTCGACGAGGGCAGCACCCGCACGGACTCCCTGGCCCTGGAGCGGCAACGCGGGATCACCATCCGCTCGGCTGTCGTCTCCTTCGTGCTGGACGACGTGACAGTCAACCTGATCGACACGCCCGGCCACCCGGACTTCATCGCCGAGGTCGAGCGGGTGCTCGGTGTGCTCGACGGCGCAGTGCTGGTGATCTCCGCGGTGGAGGGGATACAGCCGCAGACCCGGGTGCTGATGCGGACCCTGCGCCGGCTGCGCATCCCGACGCTGATCTTCGTCAACAAGGTCGACCGGGCCGGGGCGGACCCCGAGCGGGTCGTGCGGGCCGTCGCGGAGAAGCTCGCTCCGGCAGTGGTGGCGATGGGCTCGGTGGCGATGCCGGGGACTCGTGGCGCCCACTGCTCGCCGTACGGCCCCGCCGACGTGGCCTTCACCGACCGGCTGCTCGACGTGCTCGCGGAGCAGGACGACGGGCTGCTCGCCGACTGGGTGGCGGACACGTCCGCGGTGCCGTACTCGCGACTGCGCCGTGCGCTGGCGACGCGGACCGGCTCGGCGCTGGTACAGCCCGTGTACGCCGGCTCGGCGATCACCGGCGCCGGCGTGGACGCGCTGATCGCCGGAATCACCGAACTGCTGCCGACCGCCCAGGGTGACGTCGACGCCCCGGTCTCCGGCACCGTGTTCGCCATCGAGCGGGGCCCGGCGGGGGAGCGCATCGCCCTGGTGCGGCTCTTCGCCGGCACGATCCGGGTCCGCGACCGGGTCCGCGTCGGCGCGACCGACGCCGCGCTGGTCACGGCCATACGTGTCGCCACCATGGGCGCCGACGTGGTGGCGTCGTCGGTCGGTGCCGGCCACATCGCCCGACTGTGGGGTTTGACGGACGCGCGGATCGGCGACCCGGTCGGCGTACCCCCGCGACGTGCCGGCGCGGACCGCCACTTCGCGCCACCCACGCTGGAGACGGTGGTGGTGCCGGAGCGCCCCGTCGACCGGGTCGCGCTACACGCGGCGCTGAGCCAGCTCGCCGAGCAGGACCCGCTGATCAACCTGCGGCAGGACGACCGGCAACACGAGATCAGCGTGTCGCTCTACGGCGAGGTGCAGAAGGAGGTCATCCAGGCCACCCTGGCCGACGACTTCGGCGTGCGGGTGACGTTCCGCGAGACCAGCGTGGTGCACGTGGAGCGGGTGTGCGGCGTCGGCGGGGCGGTCGAGGTGATCGCCGTGGCGCCCAACCCCTTCCTGGCCACCGTCGGGCTGCGGATCGCGCCGGCGCCGACCGGCGCCGGGGTGAGTTTCCACCTCGGCGTCGAGCTGGGTTCGATGCCACCGGCCTTCTTCGCCGCCGTGGAGGAGTCGGTGCGCCGGACCCTGCGCCAGGGTCTGCGCGGGTGGGAGGTCCCCGACTGCGAGGTGACGATGACCCACGCCGGCTACTGGGCGCGGCAGAGCCATTCCCACGGCAGCTTCGACAAGAGCATGTCCAGCACGGCAGGGGATTTCCGCAGTCTCACTCCGTTGGTGCTGATGGCCGCGCTCACCCGGGCCGGCACCCGGGTCCACGAGCCGGTGCACCGCTTCCGGCTGGAGGTGCCCGGTGACGTCCTCGGCACGCTGCTGCCCGCGCTCACCCGACTGGACGCGGTGCCGACCGACACCATCGGGCGGGGCACGTCGTACCTGGTGCGGGGCGAGATCCCGGCGGGCCTGGTGCACGAGCTGGAGCGTCGTCTGCCCGCGCTGACCCGGGGTGAGGGCGTGTTGGAGACCGAGTTCGACAGGTACCGCCCGGTGTCTGGTCCCGCCCCCACCCGGGCCCGCTGGGACCACAACCCGTTGGATCGCAAGGAGTATCTGCTGGCGGTCGCCCGCCGGGTCGGCGGTCAGTGACGGCGATATCCATTGCGGACGCGCGGGGATCCTCCTACTGTCGTCGACGCAAGGTCAACCGAGCACACCCCGGAGGGAGTACGCCGTGCCACGACGCATCCGCACCGATGCTGCCTGGCGTCTGCTCCCTGCCGGCGCGGCTCTGCTCGGCACCACCAAAACCTGTGTGTATCGGGCGCTGCGGCGCAACGAGCCGGGGTGGCGCGACTGACGCGACGCTGACGCGTCCGCCGGCCGCCCATCCCACCGGGATCGGGCGGCCGTTTCGTATCCGCCCACCGCCGCTGGCGACCAAATCTGATCAATGACGGTCACCGCACGACATAAGGAGCCCACTATGGGATTCACCCCTCTCGCCGGCACCCGGGCACCGGTCCGGGTCTGGACCGACCCGTACGCCATCGAGCCGCAGGCCGCCAAGCAACTGCGCAACATCGGCGCGCTGCCCTGGGTGCAGGGCGTCGCCGTCATGCCCGACGTGCACTTCGGCAAGGGCGCCACGGTCGGCTCGGTGATCGCGATGCGGCAGGCCGTCTCACCGGCGGCGGTCGGCGTCGACATCGGCTGCGGAATGTCGGCGGTGCGCACCTCGCTGACCGCCACGGACCTGCCGGACGACCTGGCCGGGCTGCGCTCGGCGATCGAGGCCACCATCCCGGTCGGCTTCGCCCAGCGGCAGGAGGCGGTCAACCCGCGCCGGGTCCGTGGCCTGGAGCAGGCTGGCTGGGACGACTTCTGGAGTCGGTTCGCCAGCCTGGACCGGCGGGTGGCGCAGCTGGAGACCCGGGCACAGCGGCAGCTCGGGACGCTCGGCGGCGGCAACCACTTCATCGAGGTCTGCCTGGAGCAGGGCGGCGCCGACGAGGGCCGGGTGTGGCTGATGCTGCACTCCGGGTCGCGCAACATCGGCAAGGAGCTGGCCGAGCGGCACATCGGGGTGGCCCGAGGGCTGCCGCACAACGCCGACCTGCCCGACCGGGACCTGGCGGTGTTCCTCGCCGGCACGCCGGAGATGGACGCCTACCGGCGGGACCTGTGGTGGGCGCAGGAGTACGCGCGGCGCAACCGGGCCGTCATGCTGGCCCTGCTCTGCGGTGTGGTGCGCGAACACTTCCCGCAGGTCGGCTACGACGAGCCGATCTCCTGTCACCACAACTACGTCGCCGAGGAGAGCTACGACGGGATGGACGTGCTCGTCACCCGCAAGGGCGCGATCCGGGCCGGCCGGGGCGACCTGGGCATCATCCCCGGCTCGATGGGCACCGGGTCGTACATCGTGCGGGGCCGGGGTAACCCGGACGCGTACTGCTCGGCCTCGCACGGGGCCGGGCGGCGGATGTCGCGGGCGCAGGCCAAGCGGACGTTCAGCACGGAGGACCTGGCCACCCAGACCGCCGGGGTGGAGTGCCGCAAGGACGCCGGGGTGGTCGACGAGATCCCCGGCGCGTACAAGGACATCACCGAGGTGATGGCCCAGCAGGAGGACCTGGTCGAGGTGGTCGCGCACCTCAAGCAGGTGGTCTGCGTGAAGGGTTGAGAGGCCGCGCGGGTCGGGTCACCGGCCCGCGCGGCACCGTCTCAGAAGCCGACGAAGACCCGGCGCAGGTCGTCGAGGGTCACCGGGCCGGTCACCCGTACCCCGTCCGGGGTGTGCTGGGGGCCCAGCCGTCCGGTGGCCAGCCGCAGCCACGCCTCCGCGGGGGCGGTGAACTCGCCGTCGGGCTGCTCCGGCGCGTCGACGACCTCGACCTTCTCGCCCAGCCGCAGCCCGAACGTCCGCTCGGGCGCGTGCAGTCGGACCGCCAGGGTGGCCTCCCGCCCGGCCAGCTCCTGCGGTCGGCTGGTCCAGGCCAGCATGCCGCCGATCTGGTCGAGCAGCAGCGCCACCGCCCCCGGCGTCACCGCCGCGAACGGGTTGAACGCCACCTCGGTGTCCCACTGGTGCAGGGCGAACTCGCTGAGTCGGAACCGGGCCGCGGTGGCCACGTCGACCGGCTCCGGCAGGAAGCCGAGGTCGATCCGCAGCGTGGCCCGGGTCTCGGCGTCCAACGCCTCGTACGCCTCGACCAGCCGTTCGTTGGCGGCGAGGAACCCGGCGGCGTGCTCGGCCGGGGACATCGCGTCCCACCGCGCCCAGACGCCACGGTTGAAGTCCCCGTCCGGGCCGGGCGCGCCGGTGCGGGCGGCGGTGAGCGTCGCCAGGTTGATCTCGGCGCCGCTGCCCAGGTGGCTCAGCACCTGGGACACCTGCCACTCGCTGGCCCCCGACGGCCGGAGCAGGTCGTCTTCCTTGAGGTCCCGGACGAGCGCGGCAAGTTCCTCGTGGCCCGCGCGTAGAGCCGTGATGATCTGGTCAGCAGGGGTCGACATGGATCTCCTCAAACGGACTTTCGACGATGGTCGGGACGTTACCGGAGATGGCCGCCGGCCGGCCCACCCCACGCTCGGGATGATCCGGCCGACGGCCGCGTCGATCAGCTCAGCCCATGTGCACGGTGCCGCCGGTCGGGACGTCCTCCTTGCGCACCTTCACCAGGACCAGGGTGGCCAGGCCGGCGAGCACGATCAGCGCCGCGCCCCAGGCGAACGCCACCCGGTAACCGTGCACGAGCGCCTCGACCTGGGTGACCGGGTTCGGCGCCCGGCCGACCAGGTAGGCGGCGACCGCGCTGGTGTAGAAGGTGTTCAGCAGCGCGGTGCCCAGCGAGCCACCGATCTGCTGGGTGGCGTTGAGCGTCGCGCTTGCCGCGCCGGCGTCGTGCTCCGGCACCCCGACCAGGGCGAGGCTGGACAGCGGGACGAAGGTGAAGCCCAGCCCCAGGCCCAGGATGACCTGGGCGGGCAGCAGGTGGGTGAGGAACGAGGTGTCCGCGTCGATCTGGGTCAGCACCAGCATGCCCAGGGCGGCGAGCACGGCACCGGCGACCATCAGCGGCTTGGCACCCAGTCGCGGCATCAGCTGGCTGGCGCCACCCGCGGCGATGAGCACACCGACGGTGACCGGCAGCGACGCGAGACCCGCCTCCAGGGGCTTGTACTGCAGGACCACCTGGAAGTAGAAGGTCAGGAAGAGGAACGCCCCGAACAGGCCGGCGCCGACCAGCGTCGAGGTGAGGAACGCCCCGCCCCGGTTGCGGTCCAGCACGATCCGCAGCGGCAGCAGCGGGTGGCTGGAGCGCAGCTCGATCACCACGAAGGCGGCGAGCAGCACCACGCCCGCGGCGATGAAACCGAGCGTCGCGGTGGCGTCCCAGCCGTCCTCGGCGGCCTTGGTGAAGCCGTACACCAGGGAGACCAGGCCGGCGGTCACCACGATCGCGCCCGGCACGTCGTAGCGGGTGTTGCCGTGCGCCCGGCTCTCCGGCACCAGTGGGAGCGCGAACGCGATGGCGATGGCGGCGACCGGGATGTTGACGAGCAGGCACCAGCGCCAGTCGGCGTACTCGGTGAGCACCCCGCCGAGCAGCAGACCGACCGCCGACCCGCCGCCGGCGATCGCGCCGTACACCGCGAACGCCTTGGCCCGCTCGGTGGCCTCGGTGAACAGCACGGTGAGCAGCGCCAGCGCGGCCGGGGCGAGCAGCGCGCCGAAGGCGCCCTGCAACGCGCGGGCGGCGAAGAGCATCCCACCGGTGGTGGCCAGGCCGCCCAGCGCGGAGGCGAGCGCGAAGCCGGTCATGCCGACGATGAACGTGCGCTTGCGGCCCCAGTAGTCGGCGATCCGGCCGCCCAGCAGCAGCAGCCCGCCGAAGGCCAGCGTGTAGGCGGTGATCACCCACTGTCGGTTCGCGTCGGTGATGCCCAGGTCGACCTGCGCCTGCGGCAGTGCGATGTTCACGATGGTGGCGTCCAGGACGACCATCAGCTGCGAGACCGCGATGACCGCCAGCGCGATCCAGCGCCGCGGGTGCGGCGCGCTTGTCGACGTCCCGGCGCCGGGTGCGCCAGGTGCGGTCGAGGTGGTTCCGGGCATGGTGAAGCCTTCCGTGTTGCGGATGTCGGTGAGTCAGGCCTGAGACGGGCGGTCGGGCTGGTAGCGGAGTACCGGGATCAGCACCTGGTCGACGACCTGGGTGAGGAACGCGTCATCGGCGGGTAGGCCGTGCGCGACGATGCGGGACAAGGTGAGCGCCGGCGCGAGGTCGTGGAACAGCTCCCGTTCGCCGGCCTCCGGCGGGATCTCCCCGCGGGCGGCGGCACGCACCAGGATGGCGGTGCTGGCCACCCGCCCGGCCGGCAGCACCTGGTGGCGCACCAGGCGTTCCAACTCGGGGTTGGTCCGCATGGCGAAGGTCAGCGCCTGCATCAGGTCGCAATCGGCCACGCAGATCGCGGCAGTGGCGCGCAGTAGCTCGACCAGGTCACCGCGCAGGCTGCCGGTGTCGGGCGGGTTGTGCACACCCACGTGCCGGTCGCGCAGGGCGGCGACGACCAGTTCGGCCTTGCCGTCCCAGCGCCGGTAGATGGTGGCCTTGCTGACGTGGGCACGGGCGGCGACGCCGTCGATGGTCATCCGGTCGAAGCCGACCTCGCGCAGCAGGTCGATGACCACGGCGAACAGGTCGCTGTCGGTGCACCGGGGGACCCGGGCCGCCGGGACCCCGGCACCCGCTCCCACCTGCTGACCACCAAGCATCCCCGTAACCCCCCCCGCGAAACGATGTCGTACCGACACTAGTTCCGGAATGGTGAAGGTGCAGGGTTTCGTGAGTTGCGTCGCACCGCGTAGGCGAAACGATTACGTTTCCGTCAGGGGTCCGGCGGGTGAACCTGGTGGTCAGCCGACGGGTGCCAGGACCACCGGCACGGCCATCGTGTTGATCCGGGTGCCGTCGCGGGCGGACACCTCGTACACCTCGACGGTGCCCTGCTGCTCCCGGACGGTGCGCCAGGCGACCACCACCCGGTACCCGCCCCGGCAGCCGCTGCCGCAACCGGCAGTGCCGAACCCGGCGGCCACCTCCCGGCCGGCCGCGTCCAGCACGCGGACGCTCACCGTGGCCTCGAACACGTCGGCGGTACCGGTGACGACGAGCGGGGCCGAGACGCGGTCACCCGGGGCCGGGCCGCTGACCACGATCGGCGGCAGCAGGTCCGCGTAGTCCGTCCGGTCCACGGCTGCGGCGCCGTCGACGCGGACCTGCCGCACGGTGGGGAACTGGGTGAGCGTCCAGACCACCTGCGCCTCGCGCAGCCGCCGGGTGGCCGGGCCGCCGGCGGACGGCACCCGCAGCGTCGCCACGCCGTCGACGATGTGGGTGACCTCGACGCCGGCCGGAAGCAGGGTGCTCATCCCGGTGGCGGCCTCGGCCGGGCTCGGCCCGGCGGCCAGTTCGGTAAGGGCCAGCCGGGACGTCGCGACAGTGGCCGGCCGGGTGCGCCGGGTCGGCACGAGCAGCCCGGCGCGGACGAACCACAGCTCGACCGCCACGGTGTCCCGGGCGGTGGCGCTGGCCGGCGCGGGCGGGGGTGTCGTGGCCGCCGGTGGTGGTTCCGTCGGCGGATCCGGATCCGGGCGTTTGGTCGGTGCGGCACTCGGCGGTGCGCCGCTCGACCCGGTGGCGCTCGACGGCGCGGCGGTGGGCGCCGGACCGAGCACGCCGGAGCGCGGGGCGCCGCAACCGCCGATCAGCAACACGGCGACGAGCACCGGCGCGGTCACCCCGGCGGCACCGTGCCGGCTCATCGCGCGCCGTCCGCCGCCGTCGCGGCCCCGGTCTGCCGCCGCACGCCGTCGTCGCGCTGCGGCTCGACCCGGGCGGACGCCGGCAGCTCCAACCGGAAACAGGTGCCGGAGTCAGACCCGCTGCGAACGCTCAGCACCCCGCCGAGCAGCGCCGTGTGCTCCCACGCGATGGCCAGCCCGAGGCCACTGCCCGGCGCGGAGCGGGACGGGTCGACCTTGTGGAACCTGTCGAACACCCGGGACAGGTGCGCCGCCGGGATGCCCGGCCCGTGGTCGCTGACCTCGAAGACGACAAACGGCCCCGAACCGCTCACCGAGGCCCGGATCTCTCCGCCGCCGTGCTCGATCGCATTGCTGACCAGGTTGGCCAGCACCCGCTCCAGCCGACGTGGGTCGGTGCGCAGCGCGACCGGATCTCCGTCGACAAGCACCCGGTCCGACCAGCCGCGGGTGGCGACGATCCCGCCCAGCAGCGCCAACGCGTCGACCGGCCCGACGGCCAACTGCTCCCGCCCGGCGTCCAACCGGGAGATCTCCATCAGGTCCTCGACCAGCCGGCGCAGCCGGACCACGTCGCCGACCAGCAACCGGGCGGCCGGCCGGGCCTCGTCGGGCACCTGGTCGAGGTGCTCGCGTAGCAGCGACGCAGCGGCCACCAGTGCGGTCACCGGGGTACGCAGCTCGTGCGCGACGTCGGCGGTGAACCGCCGCTCGCGGGCCTGCGCGGCCGACAGCGCGTCGATCTTCGACTCCAGGGCCGCGGCCATCTCGTTGAACGACGCGGCCCAGGCGCTGAACTCGTCGCGCCCGCGGACCGGCAGGCGGGTGGCGAGCAGGCCCTCGGTGAGCGCCTGGGCGGCCCGACTGGCTCGACCCACCGGCTCCAACGTACGCCGGGCCAGCGCGTGACCCACCCCGGCCGCGAGCAGCACCACGAGGACCCAGCCAGCCAGCAGCGCGGTGCGAAGCTGGCCCAGGTCGGCGGCGACGTCGTCCTCCACGGTGAGCACGTACAGCTCGGCGGTCGAGCCGGGAATCCGGCCGCCGACCACCAGCAGCCGAGGGCGTTGCGTCGGCGCGCCGCGCTGGTAGCCGAGCTGCCCGCCCGCGACGGTGGCCCGCAACCGGGTGCCCAGCACCGGGGCGTACGCGGGGTGCGAGGCGCGGGGCGTGCCGTCGACGAGCACCACGTGCCGACCGCTGGCCTCGAAGCTGGTGAGCAGTTCCGTGCGGCGCTGCTCGGTCAGCGGGACGAACTGCCCGGCGAGGACGAGCTGGTAGCGGGCGTCGGCGGCCGCCTCGTGCAGGGACGCGTCCCACCAGGACTGTCGCAGCAGCAGCCCGGTCCCACCGGCGAGCAGCCCCGCCGATACCCCGGCGACCAGGACGAACGCGATGGTCAGCCGGCGCCGCAGGCGGCCCGGGGTCACCGCGCGTCCGGCCATCGCAGTCCCTCCCGTCAGCCCGTGGACAACTTGTAGCCGGCACCGCGCACGGTCCGGACCAGCCGTGGCTGCGCGGGGTCGTCCTCGATCTTGGCGCGCAGCCGCTGCACCGCCACGTCGACAAGTCGGGAGTCGCCGAGGAAGCCGTGGTTCCAGACCAGGTCCAGCAGCAGCTCCCGGGTGAAGACCTGACCCGGTCGGCGGGCCAGCTCCAGCAACAGGCGGAACTCGGTGGTGGTCAGCGCCACCTCCCGACCGTGCCGACGGACCACGAAGCCGCCCGGGTCGATCTCCAGGCCGCCGACCTCGATGACGCTCGACGCGACCGGCGCGCTCACCCGGCGCAGCACCGAGCGGACCCGGGCCACCAACTCGGGCAGGTCGAAGGGCTTGCGCAGGTAGTCGTCCGCGCCGCACTCCAACCCGACCACCACGTCGATCGTGTCGGTGCGTGCGGTCAGCATCAGGATCGGCACCTGGCTGGTGCGCCGGATCTCCCGACAGACCTCCAGGCCGTCCAGGCCGGGCAGCATGACGTCGAGCACGATCAGGTCGACCGGGTGGGCTCGCCACGCCGCGAGGGCGTGCCGCCCGTCGACGGCGGTGTCGACCCGGAAGCCGGCGCGGCGCAGACCGAGGGCGGTGACCTCCCGGATGGAGGCGTCGTCCTCGACCACCAGCACGCGGCCCTCCATCACCCGAGGGTAGACCCGGGGCCACGGTGCGTAGTCCTGGCAGAACGGTCGACATCGGCGGCCGGCTGGCCCCCTTCCCGGCACCGTCCAACCGCTACGGTCAGGTGCCTTCGGCACCCCTGAACCAGCTCACACGAAAGGGCACGACGTGAAACGTCATGGCTGCGTGATCCGACTCCGCCCGGAGCAGCGGGAGACCTACCTGCGGTTACACGCCGCCGTCTGGCCGAGCGTCGAGAAGACGCTGCGCGAGGCGAACTTCCGCAACTACACCATCTTCCTGCACGACGACCTGCTCTTCGGCTACTACGAGTACGTCGGCGACGACTATGAGGCCGACTTACGGCTGATCGCCGCGGACCCGCAGACGCAGGAGTGGTGGAAGCTGACCGATCCGTGTCAGGAGTCGATCGCCGAGCCCGGCTCGGGGGACTGGTGGGCCCCGATGCGCGAGGTCTGGCACCTGGCCGACGAGGCACCTGACCGAGCCTAGATCCGGGCGGTGAACGGGCCTTCCGTCCGATCGCCAACCAGCGCGGAGACAGCCCGGCGTACGGGTCCGGTCACGGTGCCGGACGCCGGGTTTCTTCGGCTGGCGCGTCCCGCGACTGCCTGGTCTGACGCCGGAGTCGAAAATCTTCGACAAAATGTGGGCGTGCCTGTCGATTGGGGTCGGTTCAGTTCGTAGCCCTGGTGAGAGCCCGGCACCGCGACGGGCCACACACCCGATGGAGGGCACGATGACCACCACAGCGACCACCACCCCCGCCGGCACGTCGACAATCGGCGCGCTGATCCGTACCGGGGCCGTCGCCACGGTCGCCGCGAGCGCCGCCACCATGGCCGTCGCCGCCGTCGGCCACGCGGCGGGAATCAGCCTCGACGTGGCCGACGCGCCGATTCCGGTGTCGGGGTTCGGCGTGCTGACCGCCACCTTCTCGCTGGTCGGGGTGCTCCTCGCCGCGCTGCTGTCCCGTTTCGCCGGGCGTCCGCGGCGCACGTTCGTCCGCACCACGGTGGCGCTGACGGTCCTGTCGCTGGTGCCGGACGTCATCGTCGACGCCGGGGCCGGCACCAGGGCGCTGCTGATGCTCACCCACCTGGTCGCGGCCACGATCGTGATCCCCGCTCTCGCGCGCCGCCTGGCCGCCTGAACTGCCGTCATCTCAGCATCGAAGCGTTGGAGGACCGTCATGAAGCAGTACCTGCTGTCCGTGCACTCCGTCGAGGGCGCGCCGGAACCGTCCGACGAGGAGACGCAGACCATGTTCGCCGAGACCGACCGGATCAACGACGAGATGCAGGCAGCGGGCGCCTGGGTCTTCGGCGGAGGACTCCGCTCGCCGGACAGCGCCACCGTCGTCCGGATCGAGAACGGCGCCACCACCATGAGCGATGGACCGTTCGTCGAGACGAAGGAGCACATCGCCGGGTTCTGGGTCATCAGGTGCGCCGACCTGGACCAGGCGCTCGCCTGGGCCGAGAAGTGCGCGGCGGCCTGCGGCCCGATCGAGGTGCGCCCCTTCGACGACCTGTCCCAGGGCTGACCGCGATCCGGTACGCCGAGATGGACCTGGCGAGCATCTACCGCGCGGAGTACGGCCGCTGCGTGGCCACCCTGGCCCGCCTCCTGGGTGACATCAACCTCGCCGAGGAGGCGGTCCAGGACGCCTTCACCACGGCGTTGCAGAAGTGGCAGACCCCGCCGCCGAACCCCGGTGCCTGGATCGTCACCACCGCCCGCAACCGGGCCGTCGACCGCCTCCGCCGCGAGTCGACCCGCGAGGCGCGGCACGCCCAGGCTCTGCTGCTGCACCACCAGGACGAGCCCCGAGAGGTGGGACCTGTGAAAGACGACCAGTTGCGACTCATCTTCACCTGCTGCCACCCGGCGCTCGGTCCCGAAGCGCGGACGGCCCTCACGCTCCGCCTGCTCGGCGGCCTCGAAGTGCCGGAGATCGCCCGGGCCTACCTGATCCAGGAGTCGACAGTCGCGCAGCGGATCGTGCGTGCGAAGAAGAAGATCCGGGACGCCGGCATTCCCTACCGGGTACCCGCCGAACACGAGCTGCCGGACCGACTGCCCTACGTGCTCACCGTGCTCTACCTGATGTTCAACGAGGGCTACGCGTCCACCGCCGGACCGCTCATCAGAACGGACCTGTGCGCCGAGGCGATCCGGCTCGCCCGCGAGCTTGCCGCGTTGATGCCCGACGAGCCCGAGGCGCTTGGCCTGCTCGCCCTGCTGCTGCTGACCGAGGCGCGCCGGCCGGCCCGGCTCGACCCGTCCGGCGAGCTGGTGCTGCTGGCCGACCAGGACCGGTCACTGTGGAACCGGGCCCTCATCACCGAGGGGCACGACCTGGTCCGGCGTTGCCTGCGGCGCAACCAGCCGGGCCCGTACCAGATCCAGGCCGCGATCGGCGCGGTGCACACCGACGGCGCCGCCACCGACTGGCCGCAGGTCCTGGCACTGTACGACCAGCTCCTCGTGCTCACACCGAGCCCGGTCGTCGCGCTCAACCGTGCGGTCGCCGTCGCCGAGGTGTACGGCCCGGCGCAGGCCCTCGCCGGGTTGGCGGATCTCGACCTCCCGGGCTACCACCGGCTGCCGGCCACCCGCGCCGAACTGCTGGTCCGGCTCGGCCGCGACGAGGAGGCCCGAGCCGCCTACGACCAGGCCATGGCACTTGCCACAAACGAGACCGAGCGGGCCCATCTGCGGGCCCGTCGTACCGAACTCACCAGTGAACGGAGCACATCATGACCGCCACCTACACCGTCGACGTCTTCTCCAGCCTTGACGGCTTCGGCACCTCCAGCGGCAACTGGGGCGGCTACTGGGGTAAGCAGGGCCCCGAGCTGCTCGCGCACCGCCTTGCCGTCTACGACGACGAGCAGCGCATGGTCTTCGGGGCCCGCACGTACCGGGTGTTCGCGCAGTTGCTGGCGGCCAGTACCGAGGAGTCCGGGATCCTCGACGCCTGGGTCACCCGGATGAGGAGCCTCCCGGCGACGGTGGTGTCGAACACCCTGCGAGGCCCTCTCGACTGGCCGGACGCGACAGTCGTACCCGGTGACGCCGTGGACGTCGTCGCCCGGCTCAAGGAGGAGTCCGACGTGCCCCTGCGATCGCACGGCAGCCTGTCGATGAACCGGGCGCTGATGGCCGCCGGTCTGGTCGACCGCGTCCAGGTGACGATCTTCCCGGTGCTCACCGGTCAGACCGGCACGGAGCCGATCTTCTCGGGGGCGGCCGACTTCGACCTGGAGCTGATCGAGAGCCGGACGCTCGACGGTCGCTCCCAGGAACTCGTCTACCGCCCCACCCTGCACGTCTGAGTCGCGCCGGCAACCGTCGGGGTCCGATCACCACTGGTGGGCCACGTCGAGCACGATCCGGCTGTGGTTGCCCGGTCCGGCCAGCACGAACGTGCGGAACGGCAACCGCGCCCGGACGCCGACGGCGAAGGTGCTGTAGCCCTCGAAGCTGCCGCCGAAGACGACGTCGCGCAGGGTCGGGTAACGCAGCAGGTTCGCGACGTGTTCGCCGACCGCGTACGGCACGGTGCCCTGGTGGGCGTCGTCGTACGCCGGTGCCCGCAGCGAGACCCGCAGCAGCGCGCCTCCGGCGGTGTACGGCGACAGCGCCAGCCCCTCACCCTCGGTCCAGGTCTCGCCGTAGCCGACGGCGTAACCGTCGACCGGGCCGGCGAACTCGAACACCACCCGGTCGTAGCAGTCGTGTCGGCCGGTGCGGACGTCGACCAACGGTGCACTGCTGAGCGCGCCGGCCGACTTCTCCGAGCTGCCCCAGGTGGTGCCGCAGGACGCCGACCCGGTCGTGGTGCCGGCCGCGGCGCTGGCGCCCGCGCCGACGACCAGTCCGGCGAGGACGACCACCAGTGCTGTCAGTGCGCTTCTGATCCTCATCGTGGTTCTCCGTTCGAGAGTCGGGGTCACGGGGCGGCGGAGTTGCCGGTGACCCTCTGCCGTCACCGTCGTCCTGCCTCGGCACTGGCACTTCGCCGTGGCGTAACCGCTGAGTAACAGCCATCGGGTAAGCCCGTATGACGCTCCGCCGCTGTCCGGGTGCCGGCGGTACCCCACGCGATCCCACCATGCGGTACGGTGCGGGACGTATCGACATATCGGAGGTGGATTGATGCCTGCCGTCGTCGTCCTCGCGCTGACCCTCGCCCTCGCGCCCGCGCCGACCCCGTCGACCACCTCGGGGCCGGTCGCTGATCTCCTCGGTGGCGTCGGCCGGATCGTCGACGACCTCCTCGACCTAGGCGGCACGCCGAGCGCGCCGCCAACCGCGACCCCCACGCCGACCTCCACCCCGAGGTCGCCAGCGGTCCCCGACCAGGCCAACCCGGCGCGGCCCACCGCGGCTCCCACCCCGGCCGGGCCGTCGGCCGCGGTCCGCGCCCCGGGCGCTCCGGTGGCCTCCGCTCGCCCCGCCGGTGGCGAGACCACGGGCTCCCGTGCGACAGCCGTGCCCCGCCGAGACGGTCCGGCTCCCGCTCCGGTTGCCCCGCCGACGCTCGCCAACCCGGCCTTCGACGGCTGGCCGCCGGTGTCCTACCTCCTGGTCCTGGCCGTCCTGGTGGTGCTGGCGCTGCTGCTCCTGCGCCGCCGCCGGCCCGCCGCCGTGCCTGCTCAGGACCCCGTTCCGGGGCCGGCTCCCGCTCCGGGGCCGGATCCCGGCCCTCTGCCGGACAATGTCAGCCGGTTGCCGACCAGCCTCAACGCCGTCTACGAGCTGGGCCGGCTGGACGAGCGGCTCGCCCGCGAGCGCGGTCGCCCCACCTGAGGCACGGCCCCGGGCTCACTACGCCGGGTACGCGCCCTCGCGCCGCGGGATGTCGTCGTCGTACGCCCCGACCGGCCCGCTGTAGCGGTCGGTGCCCGTCGGGTACGGCCAGGCGTTCGCGGTGCAGCCGTGCAGGCCCAACGTCTGCTGCTGCATCACCGGCGCCGGCCGGCCCCGCCTGGGGCACCGCTCGTGACCGAACCCCAGTTTGTGCCCCACCTCGTGGTTGACCATGTACTCCCGGTAGGTGGCGAGACTCGCGCCGTAGCCGGGCACCCCCTTCACCCAGCGCGCCACGTTGAGCACCACCCGGCCACCGTTGCGGCACGAGGTGTAGGCGTCGGGCACGTCCTGGCAGAGCGTGTCGCGGGTGCCGGGGGTCGCCAGGTAGATGGTGAAGTCGGTCGGATCGCCGGCGCCCACCCGACGCAGCCGCCACGTCCCGCCGGCCGTCCAGCCGCGGGGGTCGTTCAACGTCGCGGAGATCGCCGTCGCGATGTCGCCCACCGGCAGACCCCGGATGTCGCGTTCCACGGCGATCCGGTAGCGCAGCAACCGACCGCCGGGCGCGCCTGTGGGTGCCGCCTCGGCGGGTGCCGTCGTCCAACGGTTGCCGCCGGTGGCGGGGTAGGTGACGTCGACGACGGGCGCGGAACTGGGCGGCACACCGGCGACTCCGGTCGGCCGACCGGAGGCGGTGACCGCGGCCGGCCCGGCGGGCGGCTGCCCGGCGGCGACGGGATCGGTGCCGGTCCGCCCGGCGGCCGGCAGCCCACACCCGGTGAGCAGCGCCACCACCAGCGGTAACGCCACTGAGGCGGTACGCCACCGGCGGGTAACCTTCGTCGGCATGTCTCTCCCCTCGGGCGCCGATCGGCGGCGGCGCGGAGGAGAAGACGGGTGACCACTGGGAAAAGTTGAGGCGATTTCGGCTCAACCTTTTCGTGGCCTCGCCCGTCCCTAGCGGTGTGGCACGGGGGAGGGTTCAGGGTGGCGCGGGGTGACGCGGAGTTCGTCGAGTTCGCGAGAGCGGCGTCCGCGCGTCTGGTGCATGCCGCGTTCCTCATGACCGGCGACCACCACCAGGCCGAGGACGCCGCGCAGACCGCCCTGGCCCGCACCTATGCGTCCTGGTCGCGGGTCCACGACGACGACGCCTACGGGTACGCCCGCCGCACCCTGGTCAACCACCTGGTCGACGGGTGGCGACGACCGATACGGGAGTACCCGACCGACGAGGTGCCGGAGCAGCGGCACGGCGACGTGGCCGACGAGGTGACCACCCGGCGCTGGTTGATCACCATCCTCGGCGCGCTGAGCCCTCGTGAGCGAGCCATCGTCGTGCTGCGCTACTACTTCGACCTTCCGGAGGCGCAGGTGGCCAGGGAACTCGCCGTATCCGTGGGCACGGTCAAGAGCACCAGCTCGCGAGCCTTGGAGAAGCTGCGCACCGCCGCGCCGCGGACGGCTGACACGGAGGCGCGCCGATGAGCGAGTGGGAACAGCTCCGCGACGCCATGCGGGCGACCGAGCGCCCCGAGACCATGCTCGACCTGGACCTGGTCATGCGCGAGGGGCGGCGGCTACGGATCCGTCGGCGGGTTGCCGGAGCGGGGGCGGCGACGCTCGCGGTCGGGCTGGCCGCCGTCGTCGCGGTGGGGGTCGTCGCCCGGCCGGGCGATCCGCCCGCACCCGAGCGCCCACCGCAGGTCGCCGTCGCTCCGCCATCGGTCGCCGTCTCGCCGACGGTCCCCGACCCGGTGGCGGCCACGCCACCGCCGACGGTGGCCCGCGACGTGCCGCCCCCGAAGCCGCTGGGCCAGGTGATCGACAGTGGGGTGCGACACGGCACCGACCGGCGGGTGTACTACGTCGTCGGGGTGTCCGTGCCCGGTGCGCCGAAGGTGACGACCGGGCTGGCCGCCGGTCGCCAGGCTCCGGACGGCGCACTGACCACCGACATCCTGGTCAACGACGTCGAGGGGTCCGACCGCAGGCCGGGGTTCCACGAGATCGGCTACGACGAGCGCTCCTCGACCGCGCCGGTGCCGACCTTCGGTTACTTCGTCGGCCCCGCCCAGCGGATCATCGGCACTGTCGACGGCCGGCAGGTCGACGCCCGGCTGGCCCGGTGGAGTCTCGACAAGCAGGTGGTGGTGTTCTGGTTCGAGCCGACCCAGTTGGCCCCGGGGGAACGGCTCGACGGCATCATCGCCCGCGACGCCAGCGGCCGCCGACTCTGACGCACCACCTGGTCGCTCAGGCCGGGCCGGTAAACGTTGCTCAGGCCGGGTCGGTCAGCCGGCGCTCGATGGTCACCGTGGTCCCCTCGGCGGTCGAGACCAGCCGCACGTCGCCGTAGGCGTTCATCAGCAACGCGCCGCGTCCCCGGTCCATCGCCGGCCGGCGGTCCCGCCAGGTGCCGAAGTCCCGCACCGAGATCCGGATCAGCCCGCCGCCCATCTGAAGCCGGACCCGCACCTCCGGACGGCTGGGCCGCTGCGCGTGCTCGACCGCGTTGTTCATCGCCTCGGACGCGGCGAGCTGGAGGTCCTCCAACACGTCCGGGTCGACGTCGAGGTCGCCGAGCGTCAGCCGGACGTCCCGACGCATGGCCGCGGCCGAGGTGGGTGCCGACGGGTAGGTCCACCCGACGTCCAGGAGGTCGCCCAGCCGGCTCCGGTCGGTCGGGGCCTGCGTCAGCACCGGCGCGTCCCGCCCGGGCGCGACGGCCGGGGGCGGCGCGACGGTGGTGACCGGCTCGGGCCGCGCCGGCTCGGCAGTCGGTGCGGTGGCGTCGCCGGTCGGGCGGCTGCGGGCCCGCCGAATGCCGGCCCGGACCCGGGCGATCAGCTCCGCCGCGGCGAACGGCTTCACCAGGTAGTCGTCCGCGCCCAGGTTCAGGCCCTCCACGCTGGCCTGCCCGCCGGCCCGGGCGGAGAGCACAAGCACCGGCAGGGCCCGGGTCGCCGGGTCCGCGCGTAGCCGGCGGACCAGGTCGAAACCGTCGAGCACCGGCATCATCACGTCGGTGAGGACCAGGTCCGGCGGTTCGCGGTGGACCTCGTCGAGAGCCTGCCGGCCGTCGGTGACGGCCCGCACCCGCCAGCCCTGCCCGGTGAGCAGCCGGCTGAGGTACGCCCGCATGTCGGCGTTGTCGTCGGCGATGAGGATCCGTGCGCCGGCCAGCTCGTCCACGGCCGGACCGGACACGTCGTCGGGCACTGTCGGGTCGCCGCCCGGCTCGGTGAGCCAGCCCATCGCCTCCTCGACAGTGGCGCGGGCCGCGTCGCCCCGTCCGGCCGGCGACGGCCCGGTCCCCGCCGTGCGGCCCGCCGCCGACCAGGGCAGCGCCACGGTGAACGTGCTGCCGACACCCACGCTGCTCGTCACCCGGACCGTGCCACCCTCCAGTCGGGCCAACTCGTACGCCAGGGCCAGGCCGATGCCCGTACCCTCGTGGCTGCGGGCGCGGGCCCCCCGGACCCGGTGGAAGCGTTCGAAGAGTTTCGGCAGGTCCGCTTCGGCGATGCCGATGCCGGTGTCCGCGACGGTGAGGCGGACCTCCTCGTCGTCGGCTTCCAGGGCCACCCGGATACGGCCGATGAACGTGTACTTCAAGGCGTTGGACAGCAGGTTCGTGACGATGCGTTCCCAGTTGACCGGGTCGACCGCCACCGGCCGGGGCAGCGGCGGGCAGGCCACCTCGAGAGTGAGCCCGGCCCGCTCGACGGCGGACCGGAACACGCCGGCGAGTTCGGTCGTGAGCGCCGCCAGATCGACCACACGGGCGTCGCTGCGGGCCCGCCCGGCCTCCAGGCTGGAGAAGGTGAGCAGGCTGTTGACCAGGGTCAACAGTCGGGTGGCGTTACGCCAGGAGGTTTCCACCCGGTCCCGCTGCACGGCCGGCAGCGGCGCGCTGGCGTCGGTGAGGGCGTCGGTGAGCGGGCCGAGGATCAGGGTCAGGGGGGTGCGGAACTCGTGGCTGACGTTGGCGAAGAAGTCGGTCTTCACCCGGTCCAGTTCGGCGAGCGCCTCGACCCGGCGCCGCTCCTGCTCGTACTCCTGCGCGTTGCGCAGCGCCACGGCGATCTGCTGGGCCAGGAGTTGGTAGAAGGATCGGTACGCCTCGTCCAGCCCTCGGCTGGGGCTGACCCCGGCCAGCAGGACGCCGAGCGGCTGATCCTCGCCGCCCGCGGGCAGCGGCAGCGCCAGCGCGGTCCGGACCGGGTCGCCCCACGGGCCGCCGGGCAGTGACAGCCGGTCGGCGGCGTCGGGCACCGCGGTCGGTCGGCCCCGCGCCGCGTCCGCCAGCCCCCACGCGTCCGCGACCGGGCCGGGCTCGGCCAGCTCGACGCTGTCCGGCAGGGCGCGCGCGTACCCCTGGTCACCGCCGGTGCAGGCGACGCGCCGCAGCATCGTGCCGTCCCGCAGGTAGATGGCGGTGAACGGCACGTCCAGCGGGTGGTTCTCGATCGCGTCGGTCAGCCGGGCGCTGGTGGCGTGTACGTCGACGGTGCGTCCGTCGCCGAGAACGGACAGGTCACGCAGCAGTCGCAGCCGGCGTTCGCCGACCACCTGCTCGGTGACCTCGCTGCACACGGTGAGGATGCCGACGGTGCGGCCGTCGTCGTCGCGGACCGGGGCGTGCGAGACGCTGAAGTACGCCTCCTCGCGGTAGCCGGCCCGCTCCAGCAGCAGCCGCAGGGCGGGAACCCAGCTCGCGACTCCGGTCGCCGTGGCCTGCTCGATGAGCGGGGCGAGGACGTCCCAGCCCTCGGCGAGGGTCACCCGGACGTCGTCGCCGAGCGCGGCCGGGTGTTTGTCGCCGATCAGCGCGGAGTACGCGTCGTTGTAGAGCTGGGAGAAGCTCTCCCCCCAGAGCAGCAGCATGGGGTACCGGGACGAGAGCACCATGCGGACCGCGTCGCGCAGGCTCTGCGGCCAGCCGGTCACCGGCCCGAGTGGGGTGCGGGCCCAGTTCAGCTCTGCCATCAGCCGGCCGGTGTCACCTCCGCCGGTGAACAGGTCGGTGCCGGGTCCTGTCACGCTTGATCCGGCCCCATCGCAAGCCCCCGTTCCGGGCCCAACGACCCCTGCTGGCGTTACCTACCCATCCTGGCACCTCTACTCACCTGTGCCGCCGCCGGTACCTACCGTCGAAGCGGTGGCGGTTCGGGACGAACGACCGATGCTCTCCACATCGACATCTGTAAGTGTCTCGGGTATCTCTCCAACCCCGAGGAGCTCCCATGAGAGGCAGAACGCTGAGCGCGGGTGTCGCGCTCGCCGTGTTCGCCGGGATGACGGTGACGCTGGCCGCCCAGCCGGTGACCGCGTCGCCCACCACCACCGCGACAGTGGCCCGGCCGATCGCCGCGTCCGCCGCCGCGTTGGCCGCACCGGACATCTCCGTCACCAACGTCCAGGCCCACCTGGCCCAGTTCAACTCCATCGCCAGCAGCAACGGTGGCAACCGGCGGGCCGGCTCGGCCGGCTACACCGCCTCACTCAACTACGTCAAGACCAGGTTGCAGTCGGCCGGCTACACCGTCACCGAGCAGTACTGCTCCACCTGCACGTACCCCTCGAACAACCTGATCGCGGAGTGGCCGGGTGGCCCGACCGACCAGGTGGTCATGTTCGGCGCGCACCTGGACGGCGTCTCGGCCGGACCGGGCATCAACGACAACGCCAGCGGCTCGGCGACCCTGCTGGAGAACGCGCTGGTCCTGGCCGCGCAGAACCCGACAATGACGAAGAAGGTGCGGTTCGCCTGGTGGACCGACGAGGAGCAGGGGCTCAACGGCTCCCGGTTCTACGTCAACTCGCTCACCGCCACCCAGCGCGGATACGTCAAGGGCTACTACAACTTCGACATGGTCGGCTCCATCAACGGCGGCTACTTCATCAACCGGGTCACCTCGACCACGGCGGCGCCGCTGAAGGCGTACTGGGACTCGTTGGGTCTGTCGCCGGAGGAGAACGTCGAGGGCCAGGGTCGCTCGGACGACTACTACTTCCAGCAGGCCGGCATCCCCACCTCCGGCTACGCGGCCGGCGCCAGCGCCCGCAAGACCAGCTCCCAGGCGGCCAAGTGGGGCGGCACGGCCAACTCCGCGTACGACCCGTGCTACCACCGGGCCTGCGACACCACCGCCAACGTCAGCGCCACAGTGCTGAACCGGGCGGCCGACGGTGTCGCGTACGCGCTGTGGCAGCTCGCCGTCGGCGGCGGCACCCCGAGCTGCGCCGGCGGTCAGGTGGTCGGAAACGGCGGGTTCGAGAACGGCAGCACGCCGTGGACCGCGTCCTCCGGCGTGATCACCAACGCCAGCGGCCAGCCGCCCCGGACCGGGTCGTACAAGGCGTGGCTCAACGGGTACGGCAGCATTCGCACCGAGAACCTGGCGCAGTCGGTGACCCTGCCGGCCGGCTGCTCCAGCTACACGCTGTCGTTCTGGTTGCACATCGACACCGCCGAGACCACCGGTTCCACGGCGTACGACCGGCTCACCGTGCAGGTGGGTTCGACCACGCTGGCGACGTACTCGAATCTCAACGCCGCCGCCGGCTACGTCCAGCGCAGCCTCAACGTGGCCGGGTTCGCCGGGCAGACGGTGACGCTGCGGTTCACCGGCAGCGAGGACTCGTCGTTGCAGACCAGCTTCGTGCTCGACGATGTGACGTTGCTGGCGAGCTGACCGGGTAGCCGACAAGGGGCCGCCACCGGTTCTCCCGGTGGCGGCCCGTCGCGGCGTGGGTCAGGGGAGCTGTGGGTAGAGCGCGGCGACGCCACCGGCCAGCCCGGCCTGCACCTGGCGGCTGAGGTCGTCGGCGAGGATCTCGTACGCGTCGGCCTCGATGCCGTCCACGCCGATCCGGGCGATCGCCGCCGGGTCGGACTTCGGGCCGGTGATGTCGGCGGCCATGTCGGTGTCCAGGTAGCCGACGTGCAGGCCGGAGACCCGGACGCCCCGGTCGGCGAGTTGGACGCGCAGCACGTTGGTCATCGCCCACTCGGCGGACTTGGCGGCGCTGTAGGCCGCGTGGGTCGGGGAGCCGAACCAGGACAGCACGGAGAGCACGTTGAGGATGGTTCCGCCGCCGTTGCCGGCGATGACCGGCGCGAACGCCCGGATGGTCGACAGGGTGCCGATGTAGTGGGTCTCCAGCTCCAGCCGGACGAGGTCCAGGTCGCCGTCGAGGAGGTCGGTCCGGGTGTCGATGCCGGCGTTGTTGATCAGCAGGTTGACGCCGCCGGCCAGCTTGGCGGCGGCGGCCACCGAGGCGGGGTCGGTGATGTCGAGGCGGACCGGCGTCACACCGGGCAGGTCGACGGTGTCGGGGTTGCGGGCGCCGGCGTAGACGGTGGCGCCCCGGGCGAGGAGTTCGGCGGCCAGGTGTCGGCCGAGGCCACGGTTGGCGCCGGTGACGAGGGCGGTGCTTCCAGCGATCTTCATGGCGGTGACGCTATCCCACCTGACTTCTGTATGCCAAAGTCAGCCATCTCACGCCGGCGACCCGTCCCGATCGGGAATACGACCGGGATGCGGTCACCACGCGGCCGGTGACGGCTCGTATCCTTTCCGCGAACATCCGCACGAGCCGAGAAGGGAGACGGTGTGAGCAATCAGGCCGAGACGTTGGAGTTCCAGGCCGAGGCGCGTCAGCTCCTCCAGTTGGTGGTCCACTCGATCTACTCGAACAAGGACGTCTTCCTGCGGGAACTCATCTCGAACGCGTCCGACGCGCTGGACAAGCTGAGGCTTGCCACGCTCGTCGACAAGGACCTCGTCGCCGACACCGACGACCTGCACGTCGCCCTGGAGGTCGACCGGGACGCCCGCACCCTCACCGTGCGGGACAACGGCATCGGGATGACCCGCGACGAGGTCGTCCAGTTGATCGGCACCATCGCCAAGTCCGGCACCGCCGAGCTGCTGCGCCAACTGCGCGAATCCGCCGACGCCCACGCCTCGCAGGACCTCATCGGCCAGTTCGGCGTCGGCTTCTACGCCGCGTTCATGGTCGCCGACCGGGTCACCCTGCTGACCCGCAAGGCCGGCGAGACCGGCGGCACCCGGTGGGAGTCCACCGGCGAGGGCACGTACTCGATCGAGGCCGTCGACGAGGCGCCGCAGGGCACCACCGTGACCCTGCACCTCAAGCCCGTCGACACCGAGGACAACCTGCACGACTACACCGCCGAGTGGACCATCCGCGAGATCGTCAAGCGGTACTCCGACTTCATCGCCTGGCCGATCCGGATGAGCGTCGAGCGCCCCGGCGCCGACGGCGAGGCCGCCACCCGCGAGGTGCAGACCCTCAACTCCATGAAGGCGCTCTGGGCGCGGCCCCGCGACGAGGTCGACGCCGCCGAGTACAACGAGTTCTACAAGCACGTCAGCCACGACTGGGCCGACCCGCTCGAGGTCGTGCACATGAAGGGCGAGGGCACCTTCGAGTACGAGGCACTGCTCTTCCTGCCCAGCCACGCCCCACTGGACCTGTTCTCCCCGCAGGGCCGCCGAGGCGTCCAGCTCTACGTCAAGCGCGTGTTCATCATGGACGACTGCGAGGCGCTGGTCCCCACCTACCTACGCTTCGTCAAGGGTGTCGTCGACGCGCACGACCTGTCGCTGAACATCTCCCGGGAGATCCTCCAGCAGGACCGGCAGATCCAGATCGTCCGCCGCCGCCTGGTCAAGAAGATCCTGGCGACGGTCAAGGACCTGAAGGCCAACCACGCCGAGCGCTACCGCACCTTCTGGACCGAGTTCGGCGCGGTGGTCAAGGAAGGGCTGATCGACGACACCGACAACCGGGACACCCTGCTGGACATCCTGTCGGTGGCCTCCACCAACGACCCGGCCGAGCCCACCGACCTGGCCGGCTACGTCGCGCGGATGAAGGACGGCCAGAGCGACATCTGGTACGCCACCGGCGAGTCCCGCGCCGCCATCGAGAACTCTCCGCACCTGGAGGCGTTCCGGGCCAAGGGCCACGAGGTGCTGCTGCTCACCGACCAGGTCGACGAGGTGTGGGTCGAGCGGGTCGGCACGTACGACGGCCGGCCGCTGCGCTCGATCGCCAAGGGCGAGATCGACCTGGACACCGACGAGGAGAAGCAGCAGGCCGAGGCCGAGCGCGAGCAGCAGCGACAGGAGTTCGCGGCGCTGCTCGACTGGCTGGGCACCACCCTGACCGACAGTGTCCGGGAGGTCCGCCTGTCGTCGCGGCTGACCACCTCGCCGGCCTGCGTCGTCGGCGACGCCCACGACCTCACCCCGACCCTGGAGAAGATGTACCGGGCGATGGGGCACGAGATCCCCGCGACCAAGCGGATCCTGGAGATCAACCCCGGTCACCCGCTCGTCTCCGGGCTGCGCAAGGCCCACGAGCAGGGCACCGACCCCACCGCCCTGACCGAGACCGCCGAGCTGCTCTACGGCCTGGCGGTGCTCGCCGAGGGCGGCGAGCTGACCGACCCGGCCCGCTTCACCAGGACGCTCGCCGACCGGCTGGCGCGCACCCTGTAACCGGCGCACCCCCTCCGGCCGGCGGGCCTCCCGCGCAGCGGACCCGCCGGCCGGTCACGTCAGTGGCCGGGAATCACCAGACCTGACTCGTAGGCGACCATCACCGCTTGGGCACGGTCGCGCAGGTGCAGTTTGGCCAGCAGGTTGCCGACGTGCGTCTTCACCGTGTGCTCGCTCAGGTGGTGGTGGGCGGCGATCTCGGCGTTGGACAGACCGGCCGCGATCAGGCGCAGCACGTCCGTCTCGCGAGCGGTGAGCGCGGTCACCGCGGCGGCCCGGGCCGGATCCGGGTGACCACGCCTGTGCAGTTCGCCGATCACGCGGGCGGTGACGCCGGGGGCGAGCAACGCGTCGCCGGCGGCGACCACGCGGACCGCGTTCACCAGCTCGGCTCGGGGGGCGTCCTTGAGCAGGAAGCCACTGGCGCCGGCGCGCAACGCCGCGTACAGGTAGTCGTCGGTGTCGAACATGGTCAGGGCGAGGACCCGGCTCCGCGTACTGGCGCAGACCTGGCGGGTCGCGGCGACGCCGTCGAGGACCGGCATCCGCATGTCCATCAGGACGACGTCGGGTCGGTGTTCGACTGCGGCACGCACGGCGTCCGCGCCGTCGGCGGCCTCGGCGACCACCTCGATGTCCGGCTCGGCGCCGAGGATCGTCGCGAATCCGGCCCGGAACAGGTCCTGATCGTCGGCGAGGACGACGCGCAGCATCAGCACGGCACCGGCGTCGAGGGCGGCGGGGCGATGACGGCGACTCCCGGCATCAGGCCACCGCCGGTGCCCGCAGCGGCAGGGTGGCGGTGACGGTGAAGCCGCGACCGTCCGCGGCGGGACCGGTGCGCAGGGTCCCGCCACAGGCCTGGGCTCGCTCGCGCATGCCGACGATCCCGTAGCCGGGCCGGTCGGCGCCGGAGGCCCGATCGCCGTGACCGTCGTCGGTGATCGACACGGTGAGCGCCTCCGCGGTGTGGGCCAACAGGACGCGGACCGATCCCGCCCCGGCATGGCGGACCACATTGGTCAGGGACTCCTGCACGATCCGGTAGGCGGCGACCCCGACGTCCGCGGGCGGTTCGACCGGCACCCCGCCGTCAGGTCCGGCCGGCGGCTCGGAAGGCGCTCCGCCGACGGACTGCGACGGTCCGGACGCGACGGTGAGGACGGCGTCCAGCCCGGTGGCGCGCACGCGGTCGACGAGGGCGCTGAGGTGAGCCAGGCCCGGCTGGTCGAGCGGGTGGTCGGCGGGCTCGCGCAGGCTGCCGACCGCGCGACGGAGTTGGACGACCGCGTCGCGCCCGGTGGCGGCGATCGTGGCGAACGTGGCGTCGGCGCGGTCCGGGTGGGGGCGGACCAGCAGCGGCCCCGCCTCCGCTTGGACGATCATGACGCCGACCGCGTGGGTGAGGATGTCGTGCAGGTCGTGGGCGATGCGGGCCCGCTCCCGCAACACGGCCGCCGCCCGCTCACCAGCGACCCGACGATCGCGTTCGACGAGGGCGGTGGCCTGGGTGCGGCGGGCGCGGGCGCTGGTGCCCAGGGCGTACGAGAAGACGTAGGCGACCGACAGGTACCGCAGCACCTCCACGTCCGGGTGCGGATGGAGCAGCGACACCACCAGGCCGGCCGCGGTGAGCACGATGCCGAGCAGGCGGATCGGCAGGGACGACCGCGCCGCGAACGTGTAGAGGCAGACGAGCGGGCCGACCGGCAGCAGCGGGGGTGCGCCGAGCGCGGCCGAGACGGTCGTGGCGACGCCCACGACGACGGCGACGGGAACCAGCGCCCGGTCCCGCCACAGCACCGGGACCGACGACAGCACCGCGAGCGGCAGCACCCACCAGGCGCGTGGTCCACCGGCCAGCGCGGGCAGCACCGTCGCGGCGACGGCGGCCACGGTGACGGCGAGGTTGACGTACCGCTTCACGTCGGCAGTATCGTCCGGCCCGACGCTTGCTCGCCTCCCTCCACGGGACCAGATCGAACCCGGTTCGTACGGCGATCCGCCCCCGCCGCTGCGGCCGCACGATCGACGCATGATGACGATCGTCGCCGCTCTCCTCAGCGGCCTGCTCTGGCTCGGTGGCTCCGGGCTGCACCCCGTCGCCGCACTGACCTGGCTCGCCCCGATTCCGCTGATCCTCGCCTCGCTGCGGGTACGCCCGCGCACCGCGCTCGGCGCGACGAGCCTCGCCTGGTCGATCGGCCAGCTCGGCATGGTGGGGTACTACCTCGACACCCTGCGCCTACCGGTCGGCGTGGTGGTCGCTGTGCTCGGCCTCGGCCTCGGCCTGGCGGGTGGCACCGTCCTGCTCGCCCGGGAGCTGCTGCTGCGCGGGCGAATCGTGACCGCCGTCCTCACCGTGCCGTCCCTGTGGGTGCTCGGCGAATACGCCGCGTCCCGCCTGTTCCCGAACGGTGCGTGGTGGAGCCTCGCCTACACGCAGGCCGACGTCCGGCCGGTCATCCAGGTGACCGCCCTCACCGGCGTCTGGGGGGTCACCTACCTGCTGCTCGCCGTCCCGATCGCCCTCGCCGCAGTGCTCGGCGGCGTACGACCGATCCGTGTCGGCCGGCTCGCCGACCCGCGCCGCGCCCTGGCCTGCCTGCTCGCCCTCCTGGTCAGCACGGGCGCGTGGTCGGCCTGGTCGCTGAGCCGTTCCCCGCAACCGGCCGCGCCGTTGACCGTCGGCCTGGTGGCCCTGCGGCAGCCCGAGGACGGGCTCCCGATCGACGAACCGGTCGGCCGTGACCTGCTCACCCGCTACGTTCCGCGGGTGGCGGGCCTGGTCGACCGGGGGGCGCGCGTCGTCGTGCTACCGGAGAAGGTGTTCGCCGTGACGGACTCGACGCTGCCCCTGCTCGTGGACGCGCTCCGGCAGGCCGAGGCCCGGGTGGTCGTCGGCGCGGTGCTCTGGCGGGCCGGCACGGCGTACAACGTCGCGCTGGTGCTTGACCCGTCCGGGACGGTCACGACGTACACCAAACAGCACCTGGTCCCCGGCCTGGAGGACTGGTTGACGCCGGGCGACGAGGCGCTCGTGGACGGGCGGTTCGGCGTCGCGATCTGCAAGGACCTCGACTTTCCGGGCCTGGTCCGGCGGTATCGGGCGCAGGGTGCCACCATGCTGCTCGTCCCCGCCCTGGACTTCACCTCCGACGGCTGGCTGCACGGCCGGATGGCCCTGGTTCGCGGGGTGGAGAACGGCCTCACCGTGGTCCGCGCCGCCGCGCTCGGCCGGCCGACGGTCACCGACCCCAGCGGGAGGATGTTGGGTGAGGCCACCGCCGGTGACGCGGAGTTGCTGGTCACCGCCGCTCCGACGACCGGCTGGGGCACTGTCTACTCGCGTACCGGGGACTGGTTTCCGTTGTTGTCCGTGGCCCTGTTGGTCGTCGCTGTCGGTGGCCTGTGGCGGCGGCCCGCTACCAGCGGTCCCAGTGGGCGAACGAGTCCGCGTCGGCCCGCGGACCGGGCTTGAAGTCGGTGGCGAAGTCCATCCGGCTGAAGGCTGGCCCGGTGCCGCCCGACGCCGGTGGCGGGGCCATCAGGCCGAGTCGCCACAGCCGGGCGACGGCGGCCCGGGTCTGCGGGTCCTCGACGAAGATGAAGTCCCACCGTTGCCTGTTGCGGCCGCTGGGTGCCTGGAGCGCGATGCGTAGGCAGTCCTCGATCACGTCACGGGGGACCGGGCGTACCAGGTCGAGACGCTGGACGCGGAGTTCGGTCGCGTCCTCGACGACTTCCTGGCCCGTGGCGGCAGCCTGCTCGCCATGCACAGCGCGACGATCGCGTTTCCCCAGCTCGCGACCTGGCGGTCCACGATCGGCGCCGCCTGGGGCCACGGCCGGACCTTCCACCCGCCGATCGGGTCGAGCCTCATCCGACGCACCGACGTCGAGCATCCGATCACTACCGGTCTGGTGGACTTCGAGGTGCACGACGAGCGCTACACCGACCTGGAGCTGCTCGACGGCGTCGACGTCGAGACCCTCTACGTCCACGACGAGGGCGGCGCGACCCACCCGCTGGTCTGGGCGCGCACGGTCGGGAGCAGCCGGATCGTCTACAACGCACTCGGTCACGACGCCCGGTCGTACGAGTCGCCGGGGCACGTGGAGCTGCTGCGGCGCATCGTGCTCTGGCTCCGTCACGGCGTCTGATCCGCAACGGTCCACCGTGGTCACTGCACACTGTCCACCCGTCCGCAACCGCTGCGGGTGACGCCCCGCGTGGCCCGGTGAAGAACTTCACACGGGTTGGGCGATCGTCACCGGCCGTGCCTAACGTCGGTCGGGTTCGCCACTGCGGACACCACGGCCGGCAACGCCAAATCCTGCCCCCGGTCGTCGGAACCCAGTCACCCGGGCAGGAGCGGGGGACCCAACGTTCCTCGGTGCACGTCACCTCGGGGTGAAGCCGCCACCGTGCGGCCGGGCTCCTCGGCCCGAACCCGACAGCTCACCTCGCCGGCGTGGAGGAAGTTCACATGACGTCTGTCTACACGCCCCGTCATCGACGGGTCACCACCCGCCGTCTCGCCGTCGGCACCCTGGCCGTCGGTGCGGTCACCGGTGCGGTCGCCCTCTTCGGCCCGGCCGCCCCCGCGCAGGCTTCGGTCAACTGGGACGCGGTCGCCCAGTGCGAGTCCGGCGGCAACTGGAAGATCAACACCGGCAACGGCTACTACGGCGGCCTGCAGTTCTCCCAGAGCACGTGGGCCGGCTACGGCGGCAAGAAGTACGCCGCCCGCGCCGACCTGGCCAGCCGCGGCGAGCAGATCGCCATCGCCGAGAAGGTGCTCGACGGGCAGGGCATCGGCGCGTGGCCGACCTGCGGCAAGAAGGGCGGCTCCACCACGAAGCCGTCGACGAAGTCCACCGCGAAGCCGTCGACGAAGTCCACGCAGAAGACCACCGCAAAGCCCACCGAGCAGCAGGAGCGGCCGTCGCGGCGGGAACAGCCGGCGACCCGCAACCACGAGCGCACCGCGCCGACCACGGGCGGCCAGACGTACCTGGTCCAGCCGGGCGACACCCTGTCGGAGATCGCTGACGGCCACCGGGTGACCGGCGGTTGGCAGGCGCTGTACGAGCACAACCGGCAGCTGATCGGGGCCGACCCGGGGCTGATCTTCCCGGGTCAGCGGCTCAGCCTCTGACGGATGACGACACGCGAACGCTCGGCCGGGTCACCGGCCGAGCGTTCGTGCGTGTGGTGCGGATCAGCCCGAGCGTTCGTACCCCACGGGACGCCGTCACGCCGCGGAGGCGGCCGCCTTCGACCCTCGCTGCGACGCGACCGGGCCGGCGTTCCAGCCCCAGCGGGGGGCCGGTGCGGTGCTCTCCCGGGGCCAGCCCTCGTCGCTGTGGCCCTCGTCGATGGTCATCTCGACCGACTCGGGGGTGCTGCGGGCCAGTCGGATCGACTGCTCGGCGCCGTTGCGGGCCGCGCACGGCCAGGACTGCCCGGCGCACTGGAGGTTGCGGCAGTGGCCCTCGTCGTCCGGCTCGTGGGCGCTGAGCACGTCGATCGCGAGCTGCCACAGCAGCGGGTCGGTCACGTCGTGCGGGCGTTCGGCGTTGCGGCTCGGTCGGTGGCTGGTGTCGTCGGACATCGTGGGTCCCCCCTTGTCAGGCTGTACCCCACAAGGGTCACCCGTCAGCCGTGGGTTAAACCGCCGACCTGCTGTGATGTGTCTCCGGTCGCAGCGGTCGCCGGGACGCCGCACGCAGATCGGTCAATCCGGCAGCAGCGGCATCTCCACACCCGGGTCCCGGCCGAGCAGCACCGCTCGGGTGAGCGCCGCCGATCCGAACCGGTCACGGACCGCGTCCACCGCGGCATCCAGCTCCGCACCCGGGTCGCGGTGGAACGGCAGCTCCGGCTGCACCGGATTGTCGTCCAGATTGCCCACCGAGACGCCGACCAATGTCACCCCACGGCGATCGATCTCGGTCAGTTCGGCCCGTAGCAGCGCCCGCGCGGCGGCGAGCAGCGGCACCGTGTCGGCGGTCGCCTTGCCCACGGTGTGCGAGCGGGTCGCCCGGGTGTAGTCGCCGAAACGTAGTCGCAGCATCACCGTGCGCCCGGCCCGCCCGGCCGCCCGCATCCGCCGGGAGACCCGATCGACCAGGCCGGCGAGGATGGCGTCCAGCTCCGCCGGGGCATGCGGGGTACGGCTCAGCGCGTGCTGCGCGCCCATCGAACCGCGACGGCGGCCGACCTGCACCGAGCGGGGGTCGTGGTTGTGCGCCAACGCGTGCAGGTGCCGTCCGGCGCCCGACCCGAGCAGCGACACCAACGCGGCCTCGCCCAGCCGGGCCACCTCGCCGACGGTACGGATCCGGTGCTCCCGCAACTTCCCCGACGTGACCGGGCCGACGCCCCACAGCCGCTCGACGGGCAGCGGGTGCAGGAACGCCAACTCGGCGTCCGGTGCGACCACCAGCAGCCCGTCCGGCTTCGCCACCCCACTGGCCACCTTCGCCAGGAACTTCGTACGGGCCACCCCCACCGTGATCGGCAGGTGGATCCGGGTCCGAACCTCGTGGCGCAGCCGCTCGGCGATCTCGGCCGGCGACCCGGCCAGCCGCCGCAGACCACCCACGTCCAGGAACGCCTCGTCGATGGAGAGCCCCTCGACAAGTGGGGTGGTCTGCCGGAAGATCTCGAAGACCGCACGGCTCGCCGCCGTGTACGCCGACATCCGGGGCGGCACCACTATCGCGTCCGGACACAGCCGGCGCGCCTGCTGGCCGCCCATCGCGCTGCGGACGCCCCGTGCCTTCGCCTCGTAGCTGGCCGCGAGGACCACGCCCCCGCCGACGATGACCGGCCGCCCGCGCAGGCGTGGGTCGTCACGCTGCTCGACCGACGCGTAGAACGCGTCCAGGTCGGCGTGCAGGATGTGGGCGCCGGACGACACGTACACATGTTCGCATGGCGTCCGGCGACGACGGTGGTGAGCTGGGCGAACGCCGGGGTCAGTCCAGGCAGAACTCGTTGCCCTCGGGGTCGGCCATGACGAGGTGACCGGCCCCCAGCGGGGGAGCGGGCTCGTGCCGATCGAGCCGGGTGGCGCCGTGCGCGACGAGCCGGTCCGCCTCCGCCTCCAGGGCCGTCATCCGTTCGTCGCCCTCCAGCCCGGGGGCGGCCCGCACATCGACGTGTACGCGGTTCTTGACCTGCTTGGACTCCGGCACCCGCTGGAAGAACAGCCGGGGACCCGTACCGTCGGGGTCGACCACCGCCGACGCGTCGTTGCGGTGCTCCGGCGGCACACCCATCGCTTCCAGCGCCTGGTCCCACGACTCGAAGTCGCCGGGGGGAGCCTGCACCTGGTAGCGGAGCGCCTCGGCCCAGAACGTCGCCAGCGCGGCCGGGTCGGCGCAGTCGAAGGTGATCTGTATGTCGCGGGCCATGTCGGCTCCCTGTTTCCTGGTCTGGTCGGTCATGATCCGAAGCCTCTCGCGGATAGCGGACAGGGTCGTTCCGCTATCCGTGCAACGATCGGCGCATGAGCGTCGAGGCGACCACCGAGCGGGTCCTTCGGCTGCTGGCGCTGCTGCAACGGCGACCGTCCTGGACGGCCAGCGAGCTCGCCGCCGAGCTGGGGGTGACCAGCCGTTGTGTGCGCCGTGACGTGCAGCGCCTGCGGGCGCTCGGTTACCCCGTCCATGCGACGGCGGGCGTGGGCGGTGGCTACCAACTCGGCGCGGGCACCCGGCTGCCGCCGCTGCTCCTCGACGACGAGGAGGCGATCGCGACAGCGGTCTCCCTGCGGCTCGCCTCGGGCGGCACGGTCGCCGGGGCCGGCGAGGCGGCGCTGCGGGCGCTCGCGAAGCTCGACCAGGTGATGCCGTCGCGGCTGCGCGCCGAGGTGCGGGCCGTGCACGGCGCCACAGAGACCCTGATCGGCCCGGTGGCCGAGATCGACGCGGAGTTGCTGGTGACTCTCGCACGGGCCTGTCGTGACGCCGTGCGGGTCCGGTTCAGCTACGCCGCCCGCGCCGGCGGGCAGGATGAGCGGACGGTCGAGCCGGTCCGGATGGTCACGACAGGTCGTCGGTGGTATCTGATGGCCTGGGACGTCGACCGCGACGACTGGCGTACGTTCCGCCTGGATCGGATGGCCGCCGCGGTGGCGACGACCTGGCGTTTCCGGGCGCGTGAACATCCGGATCCGGTCGCCTTCGTGCAGCGGTCGGTGACCGGGGCTCCGTACCGGTATGTCGCCCGGGCTCGGGTGCGCGCCCAGCCCGACCGGGTGCGGGCGTTGGTGCCGCCCCAGGTGGGGCGTGTCGAGGACGACCGCGACGGGTGGTGTGTGCTGGTCGTGGGCGGTGAGAGTCTGGACTGGCTCGCCGCGCACCTCGCCCGCCTGGATTACGAGGTGGAGGTGTTGGAGCCTCCGGAGCTGCGCGAGGCGGCCGGGCTGCTCGCCCGCCGCCTCGCGGCGATGGCCGCGGCGGCGTCGGAGCGCAGGGTGTAGTGCCGTAGCGACACCGGACCACCGTCCGGGGCGGTCCATGGTGCGGTGCTGACGCCGGTGCACCGCCACCCGGTGCGCTCGTAGAGAGCGGCGGCTGCGTCGTCGCCGGAGGTCACGTCGAGCACCAGGTCGGTGCCGCGCGCGCTCGCCCACTGCCGCGCCCGCGCCAGTAGCGCGCTGCCCAGCGCCAGCCCCCGGGCGGCCGGCACCACGAAGAGACGGGCGACCTCGGCCGTCGGTCGGGCGGGCAGCCCGTTCGTCGGGCCGGGCAGCCGGTGCACCGCGACGTGCCCCACAATGGCCGCGTCAGCGTCAGCGGCGACCGCCACCCAGGCGCGTGCCGGGCGCGGTTCGCGCAGCCAGCGGTGTGGGTCGGCGGGCCAGTTCAGCGGATACCTGTCGACCCGGTGGACCTCGGCGAGCGCCGCGACACATCCGTCGAGGTCGGTGGCGCGCCGTCGGCGGATGCGCGGTGGGATCACAGGTCGTCGAACGGGCGGGCGTAGCGGAACTCGCCCCGGATCGAGTCGCGCCACGCGTTCAGCGGCAAGGCCATGAAGTACCGCGGCCCCCACGGCTGCGGCGGGGTGACCCCCAGCTCGACGGCGGGCCGGAACCCGAAGCGCGGGTAGTAGTCGGGGTGCCCGAGCAGCACCACGAGGGGCTCGTCGCGGGCGTCGGCCGCGCCGAGCACCGCGTGCATCAACGCGCTGCCGACGCCGCGCCGCTGCCAGGCCGGGAGCACGCCGAGCGGACCCAGGCCCAACGCGACGGGGTCACCGGCCACCCGGGCGCGGGTGGCCACCACGTGCCCCACCACCTGGCCGTCCGGGTCGGTCGCCACCAGGGAGTACGCGGGCAGCCAGCCCTCGTCGGCGCGCAGCGCGTCGACAAGGGTCGCCTCGACCGGAACGCCATCACCGCCATCGGCGGCGGCGAAGGCGGCGGAATGGACCGCCCGGATGGCGTCGGCGTCGACGGGTGTTTCGCGTCTGATCAGCACCGCGCCACCATAAGGGGCGCTCGGGCGGCGGCCCCACGTGTTTTGTCACCTGGCAGCCGTCGGGCCGCACCGGCGGCCGTCCGGCAGGCAGGTCCGGAGAACCGGTGATGCCTGTGAGCCATCATGATGACTCACAGGCATCACGCTCATCGGCAACCTGGCCCCGGGATCCGGTCCGCGGCCAGGCAACGCCAACCGCGCCTCAGCCGACGGCGGTGGCCGAGGGCGGCGCGCTGCCGCCCCGTGGCGCCTCCGGCGCCATCAGCCGGACAATCTCCGCCTGGTCGGTGCGTGAGGGCATTCCCCAGTTCGGTTGGTAGCCGTACACCTCGTGAAGTGGGGTGGAGCCGGTGCGGCCGTCCAGGATCTCCACGGCGTCCGTGCCGATCAGGCCGGGGTGCTCCACGCCGCAGGCCTCGGCGACCTTGGTCAGGTCGCGGCGCAACGTCCGCAGGTAGTTGGCCGCCCGGACCGACTTCAACTCCGGGTCCAGGCCTCGGGCCAGCCAGGCGTTCTGCGTCGCCACCCCGGTGGGGCAGGTGTCGGTGTGGCACTTCTGGGCCTGGATGCAGCCGATCGACAGCATCGCCTCCCGACCCACGTTGACCAGGTCGCAGCCGAGCGCGAACGCCACGATGGCGTTGTCCGGCAGGCCGAGTTTGCCGCCGCCGACGAAGACCACCTGCTCGTGCAGATCGTGTTCGGCGAAGACCTTGTAGACCCGGGAGAAGCCCTGCTGGAACGGGAGCGACACGGAGTCGCTGAAGATCAGCGGCGCGGCACCGGTGCCGCCCTCGCCGCCGTCGATCGTCACGAAGTCCACGCCCCGACCGGTGTCGCGCATCAGGGTCGCCAACTCCCGCCAGAAGCCCAGGTCGCCGACTGCCGACTTGATGCCGACCGGCAGACCCGTCTCGGCGGCCAGCAGCTCCACCCAGTCGAGCAGGCTGTCACAGTCGGAGAATTCGGCGTGCCGGGAAGGGCTGACGCAGTCCTGCCCGGCCGGGATGCCCCGGGTGGCGGCGATCTCGGCGGACACCTTCGCCCCGGGCAGCAGCCCACCGAGGCTCGGCTTGGCGCCCTGGCTCAACTTGATCTCCAACGCCCGCACCGGTGCGTCGGCGACCAGGTCCTTCAGCCGGTCCAGGCTGAATCGGCCGTGCTCGTCGCGGCAGCCGAAGTACGCCGTACCGAGTTGGAAGACCAACTCACCACCGTTGCGGTGGTACGGCGACAGGCCGCCCTCGCCGGTGTTCTGCAGACAACCAGCGAGCGCGGCCCCCTTGTTCAGGGCGGCGACGGCGTTGCCGGAGAGCGATCCGAAACTCATCCCGGAGATGTTGACCACCGACTCCGGGCGGAAGGCGCGGGCTCGCCCCCGGGCCGCGCCGAGCACCTTCGCGCACGGCAACCGCACGTCGTGTCCGGCGGTCGGCGTCGACGGCGGCACCGCCCGGCCGAACGTGCGGTGCTTGATGATCGGGTAGCCGTGGGTGTGCTCGATGTCGTTGTCCGTGCCGAAGCCGAAGTAGTTGTTCTCCTGCTTCGCCGACGCGTACACCCAGCGGCGCTGGTCACGGGTGAACGGCCGCTCCTCGTCGTTGCCGGCCACGATGTACTGCCGAAGCTCCGGCCCGATGGCCTCCAACAGGTAACGGGCGCGGCCGAGCACCGGAAAGTTGCGCAGCAACGCGTGGTCGCGCTGGATCAGATCCCGCGCGGCGAGTGCCGCGACGGCGGCGGCGACGGCGGGTACGGCTCGACGGGCCCATCTCATACCGGCAGTCTTTCCGGCCGCGCCGGCTGCGAAACCGGCCCGGGCGGGTGGCGGTGCGGAAACACCCGCACCGCCACCACCGCTCAGCGGTGCTGGAACGACTGGCGGACCGACCCGCCGACGACGGTGCACCACGTGCTCGTGCTGATTTTGCCGTTGCGGGGCAGGCCGTGCAGCGCCTGCAGGTCCTGCACGGCTGCTTGGGTCGCGTGGTCGTACACGCCGGTCGCGGTGACCGCGTACCCCTTGGTGGCGAGGATTTCCTGCACCGCCGTGACGGGCGCGCCGGTGGCGTGCTTGTCGAGTTCCGGGGCCAGCGTCTCCCAGGTCGGCGTGGTGAGGGTGGCGTCCACGTCCACCGGAATGCCGTTGCGGGCCTGCCAGTCCTGCACGGCGGCCACCGTCGCGGCGTCGAACGTGCCGCTGACCGTCACCGGGTAGCCCCGGTGCGCGAGCAGGTGCTGCACCACGCGGACCGAGGGGGAGTTGACGAAGCGCCACAGGTCCGGCCACCGGCGGGCCGGCACCTCACCCAGCTTCGTGCCGAGGGCCGCGTGGACCCGCCGCCGCAGCTCGGGGAACTGCCGGTAGAACGCCGCCCCCGGGCACTCGGTGGTGCGGAAGTCCCAGTGTCCGAAGATGTCGTACGCGTGCAGCCCGTACTGCCGGCAGATGGCGACGCAGAGCGTGACCAGCGAGTCGGTAAGTGCCTTCGGCGGCGTCTCGGTGACGTAGGTGCCTTCGTTCTCGATGCCGATGGCCCGGCCGTTCTCGCCGGGGCAGTGCGCCGAGATCATCTGTCGGTCGCCGGCTTCGAGGCGCTCCAGGCTGCCCCGGCGGCCCTCCAGCACGTAGCCGCCGCGGCTCACCGTGAAGTGCTGGCCGGTGTCCGACCAGCCGTTGCCGTCCATGTGCAGGTCCTGGCAGTCGTGGGCCAGTTTGACCGCCTGCTCGCGGGAGTAGTCCGTGACGTTGGGAAAGGCCATGTGATGCACGATGATCTTGTTGGTGGCGATGGCGCTCACCGACAGCGGGTCCTTCGGCGGGCGGGCGGCCCACTCGTCACAGCTGATGATCCAGTCCAGGTCGGTGCCGGGCGCGGCCTGTGCCGTGGCGGGGAACGCGAGTTCGCTCCCGACGACGGCGACCGTGGCGGCGCCGAGACCGGCCCGCAGCAGTGTCCGGCGGTCCACTTCGGAATGGTCGACGTGCATGACATCTCCTCCTGCGGCCCACGGCGGGGGATGAAAAGTAGCTCCAGTGGCCGCACGCACTCCGGAGAATATTGCCAAGACTCGCTTGCGCGCTAGAGGGCCGAGCCCATGATCGAGTCGATCCGACCGTCAGCGGCCGGCGTTTCCCCACGTCGAGTCGAGGGTAGGTCGGGGACTGACCATCCCCGGCTGCGTGTAGAGGAATGACCAGATGAGTGACAACGTCAGCGACGCGGTGGGCGACGCCCTCCGCTCGGTGATGCTCTTCCTGCCCAAGGCCGTCGCCTTCCTGGCGATCCTGGTGGCTGGTTGGCTGATCGCCAAGGCCGTGTTGAAGATCGTGGAGAAGGTCCTGGAACGGGTCGGCTTCGACCGCGCCGTCGAACGCGGCGGCATCCGTCGGGCGCTGAGTCGCTCCCGGTACGACGCCAGCGACATCGTCGCGAAGCTCGTCTACTACGCGGTGCTGCTGTTCACCCTTCAGCTCGCCTTCGGCATCTGGGGGCCGAACCCGATCTCCGACCTGCTCGGCGCGGTGATCTCGTGGTTGCCCCGGGCCTTCGTCGCGATCGTCATCGTCGTGGTCGCCGCCGCCATCGCCAACGCCGTCAAGGACATCATCAGTGGCGCGCTCGGCGGCCTGTCGTACGGCCGGGTCCTGGCCACCATCGCCTCGGTGTTCATCCTCGGCCTCGGTGTCATCGCCGCGTTGAACCAGATCGGGGTGGCCACGGCGGTCACCACTCCGGTGCTGATCGCCGTGCTGGCCACGATCGGCGGCATCCTCGTCGTCGGTGTCGGCGGCGGTCTGATCCGTCCGATGCAGAGTCGTTGGGAGTCGTGGCTGACCCGCGCCGAGCAGGAGTCGCGGCTGATCGCCGAGCACGCCCAGGCCTACCGGGCCGGTCGCCGCGACGCCGAGGCCGAGCTGGCCCGCCGGTCAGCCACCACCGGCGGCGCGGAGGCCACCCAGGTGGTGCCCCGGCCGGCCGACGCCGACACCACCCAGGTGGTGACCCGACCCGCCGACCCGGAGGCCACCCAGGTCGTCCACTTCCCGGTCAGCTCCGACGCCACCCAGGTGGTCGGTCGCGGCACCCTCGACGACGACCCGACGCCGACGCCGGCCCGGCCCTCCACGACCGACGACACGACCCAGGTGGTCAGCGGCTCGGCCGGTTCGGACGTCACGCAGGCGGTGGGCACCGGTGTCGACCCCGACGCGACCCAGGTGGTCCGCGGCGGCACCGATCGCGCGGTGCCCGGGCCGCGCACCAGTGACGACAGTGAGACCACCACTGTCATTCCGCCGGTGGACCGGCGCTGACACAGCGGTACGGCGCGGGGCGGGATCGATCTGATCCCGCCCCGCCTCGCGTTGCCCGTACCGCCCCGCTCGCCTGGCACGCCGAAAGCGCTGGCCGCGGCCGCGTCGGTTGTCTAGCATCGCGGGCATGACCTGGCGACATTGATCCAGCAGTGTCGGCCGATCCCGTGGGCCACCACGGGCACCGCACGTCCGGTGTCCGTCTCCACTCCCACGGGAAGGCCCCATGATCCCCATCTCTTCGCGCGTGCCCGACCCGGCGGCCCGTCGGCTGACGGCGACCCTCTACGGGTACGCGTTCCTCAGCGATCTTGTCCTGCTCTACCCGCTGTACGTGGTGTTCTTCGCCGGCACCGGGCTGTCGGTGGGGCAGATCGCGTCGCTCTTCGTCATCTGGTCGGCCGCCGGCATCCTGTTCGAGGTGCCCTCCGGCGCGTGGGCCGACGTGGTGTCCCGCCGGCTGCTGCTGTGCCTCGCCCCGCTGGTGACCGCCGCCGGGTTCGCGCTCTGGGTGCTGGTGCCGTCGTACCCGGCGTTCGCTGTCGGTTTCCTGCTCTGGGGCGCTGGTGGCGCACTGGTCTCCGGTGCCCTGGAGGCGTTGGTCTGGACCGAGTTGGACCGGCTCGGCGTGGTCGGCCGGTACGCCCGGGTGCTCGGCCGGGCGCGGACGGCTGGTGTGCTGGGCGTGGTCCTCTCCGGAGTGCTGGCCGGCCCGGTGCTCGCGGCCGGCGGTTACCCGGCGGTCGGCGCGGCCAGCGTGCTCGCCTGCCTGCTCGCCAGCATCGTCGCCACCCGGCTTCCGGAGCACCGCACGCCGGCCGTCGCGCCCGTCCCGGTCGCCGAGTCGGCCATGGCCGCCCGGTCGGTGGGTGCCGCACCATCCCGTCCGGACGATCCGGACACTGTCCCGCCCGCGAACCCGCACGACGACGGTGACCTGGGGTGGTGGGACACGCTGCGGGCCGGAGTGGAGCAGGTCCGCACCCGTCCGCCGGTCCGGGCCGCCGTGCTGCTGGTGGCCGTGGTCGCCGCCGACTGGGGTGCCCTGGACGAGTACACGCCGCTGCTGGCCCTGGACACCGGCGTCGGGGCGCAGGCCGTACCCCTGCTGCTCCTGCTGCTCTGGGCCGGGGTGACCGTCGGCGGGCTGCTCGCCCCGGCGGGGGAGCGGCTGGGCAGCCGCGGGTACGCCGCACTGCTGGGGCTCGTCGGCGTCGCGCTGGCCGGAGGTGCCCTGCTCCGGCACCCGGCCGGGTTCGTGCTGCTCGCGGTGGCCTTCGGCGCGGCGCAACTGGCCACAGTGCTGGCCGACGCGCGGCTCCAGGCCCGAATCATCGGCACCAGCCGCGCCACCGTCACGTCCCTGGCCGGGATGGCCACCGACGTGCTGATCATCGTGACGTACGCCGGCTACGGCCTGCTCGCCACGGCGGCCGGCAACGCGGTGGCGTTCGCGCTGGCCGCCGGGGCGTACCTCGTGGTGGCGCTGGTGCTGCTGACCCGACGCCGGCGCGGTGCGGCAGTGGCCACCGGCAACACCGCGAGCGTGGTACGCGGCTCCGGCTGACCCGGCGACCGGCGGCGGGGTGGCCGCCGCCGGGCGGGGCGGTCAGCCGGCCAGGTGCAGGAACGACCACTGGTGGCCGTCGAGGTCCCGGAAACCGCGCATGTACATCGGCCCGTTGGCCGTCCCCGGGCCGAGCGCCTCCCCACCGGCGACCGCCGCCCGGTCCACCAGCTTGTCGACCTGTTCCCGGCTCCCCACCGACAGGCCGACGATGACCTCCCGGCTGGTGGCCGTGTCCGTGGTGGCGACCCCGGTGTACCCCTCGAAGGCCGAGCGGAGGTGCAGCATCAACCGGGTGCTGTCGGAGATGGTGAGCGCCATGCTGTCGCCGTCCGGCTCGGCCTGGTCGGTGCTGAAGCCGAGCGCCCGGTAGAACTCGGCGGCGGTCATCAGGTCGCGCACCGGCAGGTTGATGAACGTCATGGTCATCGGTGGTCTCCGTTCGACAACCGCCCAGTCGGCGACGACGCCACGCTCATCCTACGGCAGACTCGGCCGCCGGCGCGGGAATCAGGACAGGTCGCCGTCGAGGTAGACCCATCGACCGTCCTCGCGTACGAACCTGCTGCGTTCGCTCATCGTGCCGGGACGGCCCGCGTCCCGGTAGTGGGCGTGGAACGTCACAGTGCCGGTGGTGTCGAGCAGGCCACCCCGCTCGGTGTCGACGATCTCCAACCGGGTCCACCGCTGCCCCGGGGTCAGCTCAAGGTCCTCCGGCCGGGTCGAGGAGTGCCAACTGCGCAGCAGGTAGCCGGTGTCGCCCAGGGCGAAGGCGCTGAACCGGGAGCGCATCAGCGCCTCGGCGGTCGGCGCCTGCGCGTCGCCGCCGTGCACGGGCGCGCAACAGTCGGCGTACGCCTGACCGGAGCCGCACGGGCAGGCCGGCCCCGTCGTCGCGTTCGGCCGTCGTCGTCCCGCACCCTTACCCACGTCGCCATCCTGCCGCACCGCCGAGCGAACCCGGCGGCCGGCCGTCACCGGCCCAGCGCCACCGGCAGGGGCACCGGCCGTTTCGCGACCCGGTCGTCCCCGGACGACCGGCCGCGCAGATGCCGCACCAGCCAGGGCAGCAGGTGCCGGCGGGCCCAGGCCAGCTCGGCGCCGAGCACCTCGCCGCGGCGGCGCCGCGGCGCCGGCGGCAACGGGACCTTCCAGGAGTCGTCGAAGCCGGGCAGACCGACGGTATACGCCAGCGCGGCGGCGATCCGCTCGTGCCCGGCGCTGTTGGCGTGCAGCCGGTCGTCGCTCCACAGCCGGGGATCGGAGGCGACCGGGAGTGCACCCAGGTCGACCAGGGAGGCGCCGGTCCGCGCGGTGGCGGCCCGCATCGCCTCGTTGAGGGCGAGCATCCGACCCCGCAGCGGCCGGGCCAGGGGCATCACGGTGGCCGGGTCCGGCATCGTGAACGTCAGCACGGTGGCGCCCTGCCCGACGAGCGCCTGCTGCATCGCCTCGACATCGCCGGCGACCTGGTCCGCGTCGAAGGAGGGGCGCAGCACGTCGTTCATGCCGGCGACAACTGTGGCCAGGTCGGGTGCGAGATCGAGGGCGGGCTGGAGCTGCTCGGCCCGGATCTGCGCGGTGGTCCGGCCCCGGATGGCCAGGTTCGCGTACTCCAGGCCGCCACCCTGGGCTTGGGCCACCGCCAGGGCGAACCGGTCGGCCCAGCCGCGGTAGCCGCCCGCGTCGTCCGGGTCGTCGAGCCCTTCGGTGGTGCTGTCGCCGATCGCCACGTACCGCTGCCACATCACGGGTGCGAGGTTAGCCGCTGCCCGCCCGGTGCCGCACGCCCCGAAACGGGGGCGGTGGTCAGAGCCAGCCGGAGCGGCGGAACAGGCGGTACAGGGCCAGGGCGACCACGGCCATCAGGGTGAGGGAGGCGGCGAAGCCGTGACGCCAGGCCAGCCCCGGCATGTGGTCGAAGTTCATGCCGTAGATGCCGGCGATGCCGGTCTGGGTGGCGGCGATGGCCGCCCACGCCGCGATCTTGCGCATGTCGTTGTTCTGTTCGACGGCGAGCTGCGCCAACCGGGACTGCACGATCGAGGTGAGCAGATCGTCGTACGCGGCGACCCGGTCGACGGCCCGGCTCAACCGGCCGTCCACGTCGACGAACCAGCGGTGCAGGGCGCGTGGTGGGCCGTCGGGGTCGAGCAGCGTGCGCATCGGCGCCTGCAACGGCAGCACCGCCCGTTTGAACTCCACCACCTCTCGTTTGAGCTGGTAGATGTGCTGGATGTCGGCGCTGCGGTCGCGGGCGAACACCGCCTCCTCGACCCGTTCCAGGTCCCGCTCCACGTGCCCGGCCACCTCCAGGTAGGAGTCGACCATCCGGGCGCACACCGCGTACGCCACCGCCCAGGGCCCGGCGGCCAGCAGCGCGGGGCGGCGCTCGATGTCGGCGCGGACGCTGCGCAGCGCCCCGGCGGCACCGTGCCGCACGGTGATGGCGAACCGGTCTCCGAGCAGCACCATCACGTCCCCGGTGTCGATCACCTCGGAGGTGTCGGTCAGCTCGTCGTGTTCCACGTACCCGGCGGTGCGCAGCACCAGCAGCGTGACCGGCCCGTGCCGCTGCACGGTGGGCCGGTGCCCGTCGGCGAGCGCCTGCTCGACTGTCAGTTCGTCGAGGCCGAAGGTCTGGCCGACGGCGGCGAGCACGGCCGGCCCCGGGTCGTGCAGGCCCAGCCACACGAAAGCGTTGCGACCGTGCCGCGCCCGGGCGTACGCGTCGGCGTAGTGCCGCTGGCCGGGCTCGCGTCGACCGTTGACGTAGACGGCGCAGTCGACGACCGCGTCCGGGTTGGACCGGCGTGGAGTGGGGGAGTCGGTCTCGACCCGGCCGAGCAGTCGACGGGCCAGGGCGCGTACGCCGCGACCCGCCCGGTCCCGTACCGGTCGCTGATCCACCGCGTGCCTCCCCCGTCGCCCGCGCACCGTCCCGGTCACGGTGTCCGCTGGGATGGTGTCACCGCATTCTGCCGAGCGGGGTCGGGCTCGCGACAGGCGGGCGACGGTACTCAGGCGGTGCGGGTGGCGAAGACGACGATGTTGTCCACGTAGTTGCCGGTCGTGGCGTCGAACCGGCCGCCGCAAGTGATCAGGCGTAGCCCGGCGGCGTCCGCCGGGCCGTAGACGAGCGCGGTGGGGAAGTGCTCCTTCGGGTACGCGCGGACGTCGTCCACGGTGAACGTGGCGACCTGCGCGTCGGCCCGGGTGATCTGGATCTGCGCGCCGGTGCGCAGCCGACCGAGGTCGAAGAAGACCGCCGGTCCGGCGGGGGAGTCGACGTGTCCGACCAGGACGGCGTTGCCGGTTTCGCCGGGGCTGACCCCGTGCCGGTACCAGCCGGCGAGGGTGGGCCGGTCCAGTGGTGGCACCTCCAGGACCCCGGCGGCGTTCGCGCCGACCGGGACGACCTCCGCGCGTACGTCGATGGCGGGGATCTGCACCCGGACCGGTGCGGCGCGGGGCAGCGGCGCCAGGTCCGGTGCGGGGTGGGTGCGACTCGGCGCGTCGGCCGGCGGTCGTGGTGGCCGCGTCGGGTCGGCCGTGAGGCCGACGGTGATCAGCCCGAGCCCGGTCACACCGAGCAGGGCCACCACGGCCGGCAGGGTCCGCCGCCACCACACGTGGGCACACCTCCGTAGGGCATCGTCGGGGTGCCCGCGCCGGTGTCACCGGTGCGGGCACCCGTCCTCAGGGATGGAGCAGTCGCCGATCAGGCGACAGTGGACACCGGACGCCGCCGGCGGATCAGGACCACCGCGCCGGCGAGGGCGGTGCCGAGCAGGGTGCCACCAGCGGCCAGAGCGCCGGTGTCGTGGCTGTCCCCGCCGGAGCCGGCCGGTGCGCCGCCGATCGGGGTGACGGTGAACGTCGCGGTGCCGGCCGAGCTGCCGTCGCCGCAGGTCGCCGCCACCGTGTAGGTGCCCAGGGTGAATCCGGCGGTGAAGAGTTCGGCGCTCAGCCCGCCGCCGGCGGCGGCAGTGGTGGATCGGACGTTCTCGTCGCGGTTGGGGCCGGTGACCCGGAAGATGGCGTCACCCGACTTCGGGTTGCAGGTCGTCGCGGTGAGCACGACGGTCCCACCGACCGGGGTGGTGGCCGGTGACACAGTGGTGTCGGCCAGTGCGGCGCCCGGCAGCAGGAGCGTGCCGAGGCCCACGCCGAGCGCCGCCGAGCAGAGTGCTGTTGAGACCTTCATACGCGTCTTCCCTCACTTTTCGTCCGCTGACTGCGTGGGACGTCGTTCGGGTGGCCAACTCCGTGACTAGCACCGGTGTGCCCAACACTAGGTGGGTTGGGCCCACGATCAGGTGAAAATGAGAATTCCTCGTTGCCGTCACGTGTCCACCCGAAGGCGGGGAGAGCTGCGCAAAGGCCCGGACGGCCCGACCGGCACCGGTACTCCGGTCGATGTCCGCTGCGGCCGGGCTGTCGTCGCTGGGTCGATGGCGAGGTATCGCGTCGGCTGTCCACGATCCGGCGGGCGCGACCGGTCAGACCGGCGGGTTGCGCGAGGATCGGCTCGGGTGGCGGCGCACGTTCGGGCACGGCGGTGTGGCAGCGTGGTGCGGTGACCGATTCCGCGCCGCTGGATGTCGACATCGCGCTGCTCGGCGGCGGTGGCGCGGCGTCGTTGCTGCTCGCCGCACTGGACCGGCACGGCGTCCGGGACCTGCGCATCGCCGTCGTCGACCCGGTCCGCCGGCGCGGTCAGGACCGCACCTGGGCGTTCTGGGGCCACCCGGGCACCGACCTGGACCCGCTGCTCAGCGCGAGCTGGCGGCAGGTCGAGGTGGCGACGACGGCCCGGCGCCGCGTCCTGGACCTGACCCCGCTGCGGTACGCCATGCTCCGCTCCGGCCCGGTCTACGACCGGGCTGCCGCGGCCGAGCGCCGACTGGACGCCACCCGGATCGTCGCGCCCGCCGAGACGGTGACCGACGACGGCACCCGGGTGCTGGTGCGCACCGGCGGCGGGCCGACCGTACGGGCGGCCTGGGTGCTCGACTCCCGCCCCCGCCCACCGGCGCGAGCGGGGCGGACCACCTGGTTGCAGCACTTCCGCGGCTGGTGGTTGGCGGCCGAGCGGCCCGTCTTCGACCCGGCCCGCGCGGTACTGATGGACTTCCGCACCCCGCAGCCACCCCGGGGCGTCTCCTTCGGGTACGTGCTGCCGGTGAGCGACAGGTACGCCCTGGTCGAATACACCGAGTTCTCGCCCGACCTGCTCACCGACGCCGGGTACGACGCGGCGCTGGCCGGCTACCGGGACCTGCTCGGGCTGGACCCGGCCGGGCTGCGGGTGCGCGAGGTGGAGAACGGGGTGATCCCGATGACCGACGCGCCGTTCCCGGCCCGGCCCTCACCCCGGGTGGTCCGGCTCGGCACGGCCGGCGGCGCGACCCGCCCCTCCACCGGCTTCACCTTCTCCGCCATGTACCGCCAGGCCGACCAGGTGGCCCGTGCCCTCGCGGCGGGACGAGCGCCGGTGCCGCAGGAGGCGTACCCGCGCCGGCACCGGTGGATGGACGCGGTGGCCCTGCGGGCGCTCGACCGGGGCGGGGTCGGCGGTCCGGAGTTCTTCGACCGCCTCTTCGATCGCAACCCGGCCGAGCGGGTGCTGCGCTTCCTCGACGGGCTCACCACCCCGGCCGAGGAGGTCGCGATCATGAACTCGACCCGGCTGCTGCCGATGATCGCCGCCACCGCCGGCGACGTGGCACACCGGGTCCGCGACCGGCTGCGCCCGACCCGCCCCGCACCGGCCGTCCCGCCCCCGGTGGTGGGCGACCCGCTGGGCTCGGCGCCTCGGCGTGCCGGCCCCCCGCGAGGGGAGGACGAGGTCACCGCCCGGTAGGTTGCCGGGCATGGTGGACGCGGCGGCCGGCAGGGGCGTGCAGATCTGGACCGACGGGGCGTGCAGTGGCAACCCCGGGCCGGGCGGTTGGGGCGCCCTGTTGCGCTACGGCGACCACGAGCGGGAGTTGTGCGGTGGCGAGGCCACGCCGACCACGAACAACCGGATGGAGCTGATGGCGGCCATCCAGGCGTTGGAGAGCCTGAACCGCCCGGTCACCGTCGAGCTGCACACCGACAGCACGTACGTGCGCAACGGCATCACCAGTTGGCTGGCGTCTTGGAAGCGCAACGGTTGGCGGACCGCCGCGAAGCAGCCGGTGAAGAACGCCGACCTGTGGCAGCGACTGGAGGCGGCCTGCGAACGGCACGAGGTCACCTGGCTGTGGGTCAAGGGGCACAACGGCCACCCGGAGAACGAGCGGGCCGACGGGCTCGCCAACAAGGGCATGACCGAGGCTCGGGGCGCGCTGACCAGCCGCTGAGCCCGGGTCAGCGGGTCGCGTCGGGGTGCCCCGGCATGCTCGACCCGCCGCCGCTGCTGCCCGACGAGCCACCGGCGACGCCCGCGTTGTCGGGCTCGGTCACGATGTCCGGCCGGACGTCGGTGTCCGCCGGTGCGGGCACCTCGGTGTCCGTCTCGACCTGTACCAGTGGCGTCTGGCCGGCCTCGTCCTCGCTGTGCTGCGGGTCGCCCGGCTGCTCACCCTGGCGATTTCGGTAGCCCACGCCGTGCCCCCCGTCGATGCCGGTTCGCGTCGGCGCTGGCTACCCGGCGTCGTCCCGGCCGAAACCTCGCGCGCTGGCGGCGACCGCTGGTCCGACCGTCTCGGCCGGTGGGGGAACGGAGGGCAGTCGCAGCGTCCGGCGACGGCTGAGCGCGACGGTCAGCGCCACCGCCAGCGCGCCGCAGACCACCAGGAACGCCGGGGTGTTGCCGAGGTGGTCGTTGACCGCGCCACTGGCGGCGGACCCGGCGGCGATGCCGAGTTGCCCGGCCGTCTGCAACCAGCCGTACGTCTCGGGGAGCCGGGCCGCCGGGGTGGACCGGGCGAGGATCTCGTCGGTGACGGCGAGGAACGGTGCCAGCGCGAGGCCGAACACCGCCAGCGCGACGGCCATCTGCGGCACGCTGCGGGGCAGCAGCAGCGCCAGCGAGGTGGCGGCCAACGTGCCGAGCAGTGTCAGGTACGCCCCCGCCGGGCTGCCGGGTCGGCCCAGGCGGGCCAGCAGCACGCCACCGGCCAGGCTGCCCACCGACCAGATGGTCACCAGCAACCCGGCCTGGTCCGGGTGTCCGACCGTGGTGGCGAACGCGGGCACCAGCACCCACATGGCGCCGATGCTGACCATGTAGCCGATGTGGGTGCCGACGACGGTGCGGCGGGTGGCCCGGCCCGGTGCTGCGGGCCGCTCCCCGCTGGGCTGTCGTTCGACCTCGCGGGGCGGCAGCACGGCGACCATGCCGAGCAGACCGGCGGTGCCGATCACGGCGAAGACGAGCAGGGCGGCCGTGGGACCGCTGATCAGCAGGCTCGCCGTCACCGCGAGGGGACCGCCCACGTACAGCAGCTCCTGCCCGACGGCGTTTACCGCGTACGTGCGGGCCAGCGCGGGGGCGGCGACCAGCCGGGCCAGCTGGGCGCGTCCACTGCCGACCGCCGGTGGCGTGCTGAGCCCGGCCACGGTGGCCAGTGCCACGAACGCCGCCGGTGCGGTGGTGACGGCCAGGCCGAGCAGGGCGAGCAGGTGCGCGAGCCCGGTGGCGAGGAGCACCGGTCGGGCGCCGAGCCGGCCCAGGAGCCGGCCGACCAGGGGCGCGGTGAGCGCCAACCCGATCCCGCAGCCGGCGCTGGCCACTCCGGCGGTGGCGAAGCTTCCGGTGTTCTGATGACCGAGCAGTACGACGAGCAGTTGCCGCAGCGCGACCGGGAGCTGCGCCACGGTCATCAGAACGATGAGGAGCATCGCCCGCCGGGGTACATTCATGACTTATGAATCTACCCGAGGACGGCTCGTCCAACCTGCTCGGCGCACTCGCCCTGCTCGTCGGCTCGCGCATCCGCGCATCGGCCAGCGCGTCCGTCGGGGCCGGCGGTGCGCTCGCGGAGGCGCTCATCGTTCTCAAGGACCAGCCGGGGGTGACCGCCGAGTGGTTGGGCCGGGTGCTGGGGCTGACCCAGCCCGGTGTCGCGCACCTGGTCCGGCGACTACGGGAACAGGGCTGGGTGGAACGGCGTCCCGGCGCCGACGCGCGCAGCCATGCCCTGCACCTCACCACCACGGGGACGGCCGCTGCAGCCCGCGTCCTGCACCAGCGGCAGGAGGCGCTGACCGCGCTGCTCGCCCCGCTGACCGCCGAGCAGCGCCACCAACTCGCCGACATCGCTCGCGTCCTGCTGCACGACGAGGTGGCGGACGCCCGCAGCCTGGCCCACCTCTGCCGGCTCTGCGACCGCGCCCGCTGCCCACAGTGCCCGGTCCACGCCGGCTACCTGGAGTTGGCCCAGGACTGACGCGACGCGGGCCGGGCCGCTATCGGCGACGGCCGCCACGGGCCGTGGCCCGGGACGGCTGGCGGACCGGGGTGAGCGGCAGCGCCGTCCAGTGCGCGGGCCGGGTGTGGGTCGCCGGCAGGCCGGTGCGCACGTCGCCCCGGGCGGCGTCGAGCTGGGACTGGTGCAGGAAGAGGGTGCGCCGCAGGTCGGTGCCGCGCAGGTCGGCCCCGCGCAGGTCCGCGCCTGTGACGTCGGCCAGGCTCAGGTCGACGCCGCGCAGGTCGGCGCCGATCAGCAGCGCCCCGCGCAGGTTGGCCCGGCGCAGGTCGACCCGGCGCAGGTCGACGCCGGGCAGGTGCGCGCCCCGGTGGTCGGCGCCCCCGGGGGAGCGGGCCGCGTCGCTGGCCCGGGACAGCAGCGGGTTGACCCGGTCCCGGTGCGCGGCGACGTCCACCCCGCGCAGGCGCGTCGGGTCACCCTCGGTGAGTGCCGCCGTCTCGGCGCGGGCGCGGGCCAACTCGTCGCGCAGGTCGGCCGGCGGGTGCAGCGCCAACGCCTCGGTGACGTACCAGAGCAGTTCGTGCAGGGGTCGCAGCACGGCGAACGCCTCGGCCATGGCCGGCAGCGTCTCCGGCGCGTCCCGCCAGTCCCGCCCACCGAAGGTGACCTGGGCTACCTGCTGCCCGGCCCCGAAGCAGTCGAACACCGTGCAGCCGGGGAACCCGCGTTGCCGCAGCTCGGTGTGGATGCCGCAGCGGTGGTCCGGGCGCAGGTTGGGGCAGGCCTGCCCGGCGGGCTTGTCGATGGCGAAGTCCGCCGACCGGGCGAACGCGGGCACCACGCAGCACAGGCCGAAGCAGCGTCCGCAGTCGGCGCGCAGCCGCGCCGACCCGGGCGGTGATGCGGTGCTGGGCGACACGTGGCCGGTCCTCCTGACGTTCCGGGCGAGACCGCCATTGTCCCGGGCGCCGAGCCGGCCGGTCGGGCCGGGGGTCACCGTCCGTGCGTGTCGCCGGCCGCCGCCGGGCGAGGTGCCGGCGGACGGGAGGTGCCCGGCGGCGCCACCAACCGGTAGATCGCCCGCTCCCCGTCGTCGTGCCCGTACTTCTGGTCGAAGTGCCGTTTCACGACGTCGGCGGGCGTGTGGTCCCCGTCGGCGGGCTCCGCCAGCGCGAACACCGCGGGGGACGCCCCGGGCGCGCGGGGCGGCAGCATGGCGCGCGCTGTCAACTGCCCGGTCACCCGGAACCCACGGCAGTCGACGTAGTGCTGCCCCTCGACCGTCACGTACGGCACGCGCACCTCGACCACGTCCGAGTCGTCGTGGCGCAGCGTGACCATGACCGACCAGTACCGCTCCAGGTTGAGGGTGGCCTGTTCGTGCTCCCACAGCTCCTCGAACCGGGCGTGCACGAACCCGCCCCACGGGCTGTCCATGTCCACCTCGAGCTGAGGGACGTTGAACGACAGCTTCCCGATCGGGAAGAACGAGATCAACGCCCGCCCGTCCCACTGGTAGAGCTGGATCGACGGGGACGCGTCGTAGAGCCGGACCTGCAGGCGCTGACGTAGCCGGGAGTCGAGGGCGTCGGTGAAGGCGGCCAGGTGGCGCAGGTTGGTGCGGATCTGCCGGGGCACGTCGACCCGTTGCCGTTCCAGCTCCTCGGAGCGTTGCTGCGCGGCGGTGCAGTCCGGATCGAGCAGGAGGAGCTGCACTTGGGCGCCGTTGGCGAGCGCCGTGCGGATCGCGCTCAGGGTCTCCTCGCGGTGCCGCTGCTCCAGCAGGATCGTCCAGGTGTCGAGGATGCGCACCCGGCGGCCGCAGCGGCGCAGCCGGGTCACGAACGCCTGCTGGTCGAAGCTCAGGTGCTCCTGCACCCGCGCTTTGCGGGCCTCCTCGAACAGCGGGTCGAAGATGACGTACGAGATGGCCGCGAGCACGACGCTGGCACCGAGGTTGAGCAGCAGGTCGCTCAGGAAGCCGGTGCTGCGCCAGGCGCCCACCAGCATGACGACGGCGACCCCGAGCAGGGCCCCACCGACGACGAAGGCGCGTCGTTGCCGCCCGCCCCGACCAGCCCACTCGGGCATCCGGTCCCCTTCCGTCCTCGGCCGGCCCGCCGCCGCCCACAAATCACCAGAATGCGGAGGATACGTGCCGGCTTTGCCGTTCGCTGCCCCGAACGGGGCGGGCGGTTTCGCCGACCGGACCGTCACCACCGCTCATAGGGTGACGGTAACGGGGTCGTGCGACTGCGGACGGTGGGGTCGGATGAACGAGAGCGAACGCGAGCAGGCGTTGTTGACCGCCCTGACCACCGAGCACTACGCGTTGGAGACTGCCCGTTCCGGCACCATCGCCGAATCCACCGGCCGGGCCACCATCTACCTGTCCGTCCTGTCGGCCGCCCTGATCGGGCTGGGCTTCGTGGCGAGCAACGACAAGCTGGTCCCGCCCTACCTGGGCGCGGTGTTGCCGACCCTGGTGGTCATCGGGCTGCTGACCTTCCTACGGCTGGTCGAGACGACAGTGGAGAACTCGTTGGACCTGTGGCGGATCCAACGCATCCGCGCGTACTACCACCACCGGTTCGCCGGCCAGCACGACTTCTTCGCCGACGCCGCGACGGACGAGGGCAGCATGCGGTCGGCCTGGTCCCTGGTGGGCATCGAGCGTGGGCGCTGGGAGTTCCTGCTCACCACTGCCGCGCTCGTCGGCGCGGTCAACGCGTTGCTGATCGGGCTCGGGGTCGCCCTGCTGACCGGCCTCGCCGGGGCCGGGCACGTGTTCGCGATCCCGGCCGGGGTGGTGGCGGCGCTGGCGGCGTTCGCCGCGCAGTTCCTCTACATCCTGCGGACGGCCGCGGGCGAACGGCGCTGACCGGCGCTCAGACCGAACGCCAGTCGTCGCTTGTCAACGAGTTGGCCTGGGGTCCCATCAGCAGCATGCCGCCGTCGACCGGCCAGGACGCCCCGGTGACGTAGCTGGCGGCGGGGGAGGCGAGCAACGCGACCACGGCGGCGACCTCGCGAGCGTCGCCCGGCCTGCCCACCGGTACGCCGGGCCGATCCTGGGTGAACGGGTCGACGTCCTCCTGGCCGGTCATCGGTGTGGCGATCTCACCCGGGGCGACCGCGTTGACGGTGATCCCGTCGGCGGCCAACTCCTGGGCCATGACCCTGGTCAGCAGGCCGAGCCCACCCTTGGCGGCGCAGTACGCGGCGGAGCCCACCCTGGGGGCGTGCTCGTGCACGCTCGTGATGTTGATGATCCGGCCGCCGGCGCCGGTGGCCCGCATCCGTCGCGCGGCCCGCTGCGCACACAGGAAGGGCGCGTCCAGGTCGACGGCGAGCACCTCGCGCCACTGCTCCCAGCCGGTGTCGACGAACGGTGTCGAGGCCCCGGTGCCGGCGTTGTTGACCAACACACCGAGGCCGCCGAGCCGGTCGGCCAGCTCGTCCACCACGGCCGCCGCGTCCGGCAGCCGGGTCAGGTCCACCTCGGCGACCTCGCACCGCCGTCCGGTCGCGCGGACCTCGGCGGCGGTCCGTTCGGCACCGTCGGGGTCGCCGTACCAGGTGATGCCGATGTCGAAGCCGGCCTCGGCCAGGGCGACCGCGCAGGCCTTGCCGATGCCGGAGTCCGCGCCGGTGACGACGGCGATCCTGGGGTAGTTCGGGTATCGCTGGGGCATGCTGCCGAACTACCCGGGCCGGGCCGACCCAATCGCCTCGGGTGTCGGTGCGTCGGCGTACCGTCACCGGATGCGGATCACCCGGTTCACGCACGCCTGTGTCCGGGTCGAGCACGACGGCGGGGTGCTCGTCGTCGACCCGGGGACGTGGAGTGAGCCACGCGCCCTGGTCGGCGCGGACGCCGTCCTGGTCACCCACGAACACACCGACCACGTGGACGTGCTGCGCCTGGCCGGCCTGGGCGTCCCCGTGTACGCCCCGGAGGGCGCCCGACTGCCGGATCTCGCGCCGCTGCCGGTGACCCGGGTCCGCGCCGGGCAACGCTTCACGGCGGCCGGCATCGAGGTCAGCGCGCACGGCGGCCGGCACGCCGCCATCCACGGGGGCCAACCGGACTGCCCCAACCTCGGCTACCTGATCGGCGACGGGCTCTACCACCCCGGTGACGCGCTGCACGTGCCCGACGAGCCGGTGCACACCCTGCTCGTCCCGGCCCAGGGGTCGTGGCTGCGCCTCGACGAGGCGATCCGGTTCGCCGCTGCGGTGGGCGCCGCCGCCGCGTATCCGATCCACGACGCGCAGCTCAACGAGCGCGGCCTGGCCAGCGTCGCCGGCTGGTTCGGCGAGACGATCCCCGGTTACCGTCACCTCGTCCCGGGCGACACCGCCTGACCGACATCGCCGTCGGAGGTCGGGGCGGTGAAACACGGCGCGGCGGCGGTCAGCACCGCGCTGGCCGTCGGCGCGGACCACCCGTCGGTCACCTCCCGGACCAGCGCGGCGACCAGGCGGGTCATCGTCGGTTCGGCCTCGGCGTGCAGCGCCTCGGCGACGATGAGCACCGACGACGTGCCGGCCCGCACGGCCGACCAACCGCTCTGCCGGTTCGTCCAGCGCCGGGCGTGTGCCCGTCCGGCGGCGTCGGCGAAGGTCACCTCGCCCGGGTCGGGATGCTCGGTGTCGCCGGCGAAGGTCTGGTACTCCTCGTCGCCGCGCGCGGGTCGGACCACCAGGTCACCGTCGATCCGGTCCAGGTCGAGCGCGGCGATCGGGATGGCGTACGCGGCCGAGACGGCGTTGCAGAGGTCGACAAGCGGGTGCAGCCGGGGCAGCTCGCCGTCCAGGCGCAGCCGGCGCAGCAGCGCCTCCGCGGCACACCGGTACCGGGTGGGCCGCAACCCCATCGCCGCGTACGCCCGCCGCCACGCCTGGATCTCCGGGAAGCCGCTCTCGGGCCCGCTGGACAACCGCGTGCGGGCGACGGCCAGGTAGCCGGCCGTGCGCCGCTGCACGTCAGCCGTGGCGGTGATGCCGGTCGCGTGGACCACGCCGGCGACCAGATCGGGGTACGCGGCGCGCAGTCGCGCCGAATGCTCGAACCGCACAGCACTCCTATCGTTGGGTGAGGGCGAGCGTCACGCCGAGCGCGACGAACGTGCCGGCGACGGATCGACGCAGCCAGTCGGTCACGCGGGGTCGGGTCAGCACCCGGTCCCGCACCCGGGCCGCGAAGATGCCGTAGCCGCTGAACACCACGAAGGTGAGCAGCATGAACACCCCGCCGCAGGTGAGCATCGCCCGGGTCGAGCCGACCGTGGTGGCGCCGACGAACTGGGGCAGGAACGCGACGAAGAACAGCGTCGGCTTCGGGTTGAGCAGGTTGACCACCACGCCGGAGACGATCACCCGGGTCGCCGAGCGGGGCGCGGCGTCGGTCGTCGCCGTGAAGGCGTTGCGGTCGCGTGCCGTGGACCAGGCCAGGTAGAGCAGGTAACCGACCCCGAGGTACCGGACGACGTCGAACGCCACGGCGCTGGTCTGCAACAGCGCGGCCAGCCCGGTCATCGCGGCCAGCAGGTGCGGCAGCGTGCCGAGCGTGCACGCGAACGCGGCAAGCACGCCGGCTCGGGCGCCCCGGGACAGCCCGGCGGAGAGGGTGAAGAACACCCCGGTGCCGGGGGTGACCACCACGATCAGCGTGGTGACCAGGAACGGGATGGTCACGATCGTCCTCCGACGGAGTTGACGGGTCTGGCTCCTCCTCACTCTGCTGCCACAATGGTCCGATGGGCAGAGCCAAAGCGACGGCCTCCAAGGGGTCCATATCGGCCGGGTCCGACTTCCTGCACCTGACCGTCACGGACGCGCCGCCGGGCGGGCGCACCGACTGGCTGACCGACCGGCTGCGGCAGGCCATCGCCGAAGGGCGGGTGCCGGTCGGCCAACGGTTGCCCCCCACCCGGGTGCTCGCCGCCGACCTCGGTGTCTCCCGGGGCGTGGTCACCGAGGCGTACCAGCGCCTCGCCGAGGAGGGGCACATCTTCGGTCGGGGCCGGGCCGGAACGGTTGTCGTCGGCGCGCCGGCCGCGCCCACACCCGCCCCGGCCGCCGCGCCGGCACCGGTCGCGACCTTCCCGCCGGCACCGAGCAGCGACATCTTCGAGGCGGTACGCGCGGCGCACGCGTCAATCGACCTGTCGCCCGGCGTACCCGACCTGACCGCCTTTCCCCGCGCGGACTGGCTGCGCGCCGAACGGGCCGTGCTGCGTCGCCTCGCCGCGGCCGACCTCGGCTACGGCGACCCGTGCGGCGCCCCGGCGCTGCGACAGGCCGTCGCCGCCTGGTTGGCCCGCAACCGCGGCATCAGCGTCGACCCCGTCGAGGTGATCATCGTGGCCGGCGTCTCCCAGGCGCTCGGGCTGCTCGCCCAGGCACTCACCGCGGCCGGCGTCGACCGGATCGGGGTCGAGGACCCGGGTTCGCTCGGGGTGCGGCAGCACCTGAACAACTGGCGGATGGACACCCCGCCGATCACCGTCGACGACGCCGGGCTGCGCGTCGACGAGTTGGCGGCCAGCGGCGTACCGGCCGTGATGCTCACCCCCGCACACCAGTTCCCGACCGGCGTGGTGCTCGACGGTGACCGCCGCCGCCAACTCGTCGCCTGGGCGCGAGCCGGCGGTCTGATCATCGAGGACGACTACGACGCCGAGCACCGCTACGACCGTTCTCCGGTGCCGGCGCTGCGGGGCCTGCTGCCCGAGCAGGTCTGCTACGCCGGCAGCGTCTCCAAACTGCTGGCCCCCGCCCTGCGGGTCGGCTGGCTGCTCGTGCCGCCGCGACTGCGCGAGGCCGTGGTGGCCGCGAAGCGCAACGCCGACCTGGGCAACGCCGTGCTGCCGCAACTGGTGCTGGCGGAGTTGCTGACCTCCGGCGCCTTCGAGCGGCATCTACGGCTGCTACGCCGCCGACACATCCGCCGGCGGGACGCCATGATCGCCGCGCTGGCCCGCGAGTTGCCGTCGGCGACGGTGCACGGCGCCGCCGCCGGCCTGCACCTGATGATCACGCTGGACGACGCCGTCGTCGACACCGACCTGGCGGCGGCGACGCTGGCGCGTGGGGTGAAGGTGCAACCGCTGTCCTGGCACTGCCAGCGGCCGTACCGGCCGGGCCTCGTGCTCGGCTACGCGGCCCGCACGACGACCGAGATCGAGGACGGCGTCGCCGTGATCGCCGCCGTTCTCCGTCGCCGTGGGCGGCCCGGCTGACCCGGCACCCGACCGACAGGTGGTCAGCCCAGGAACAGTTGCAGCAGCACCAGCCCGGCCAGCAGCGCCGGCCCGCGTGAACCCTGGCGCATCAGGTCGACCGGGATCATGCCGAACGGCGTGTTGACAGTCGCGCCACCGTAGTTGATCGGCGGGCGGGTGCCGGCCCGGAACGCGGCGGCCACCACGCCCAGCGCCAGCGTCGGCGCCAGCCAGGACGGCCCCGGCTCAACGGTCGGCAGGGTCAGCAACCACCACAGTCCCGCGCCGACGGCGGGCACCACCAGGTGGATCCCGCGCAGCAGGGCGTCGCTGCCGCCCAGTGCCCGGCGCAACCCGGGTGACCGGCTGATCGACCGCAGACCACCGGTCAGCCGGTTCGCGGCGAGGTACGCGAACACCACCTGCGCGGCCCCGGCCAACCCGGGCAGGGCGAGCGCCGCAGCGTACTGCACACCGATCAGCGTCGCCCAGAGCAGCAGCGCGCTCGGATGCCGGCGTAACCGGCGCACGTCAGCCTGCAGGAACGCCCACCAGCCGGGGCCGCGCAGGAACCGGCTGCTGCGGACCCGGCCGATCCGACGCCACCGCCGGCTCTCCACCAGGCCGGCGAGCAGGCTCGGGTCGAGCAGGATCGTGGCCGTGGCGGCTGCGTTGGCGAACTGCGCGCCGGTGGTCAACGTGGCCCGGTCGACGCGGGGCAACGCCCGCACCGCGCGGATCGTGCCCAGGCCCGCGAGGGGCACCGCGAGGGCGAACAGCGCGACGGTCGGCGTCGTCGCCGGCCGGGGCAGCCCGTCACCGACGTAACCGAGGAACACCACCCCGGCGGTGAGGACGGCCGCGGCCACCATCGGCGCCGCGCCGGCCACCACCGGCCACCGCCGCCCCGCCCGGCTGCTCTGGGCGACGACGCTGAGTGCCAGCGCCGCCGCACCCCACCCCGCGCCGGCCGCGGCCGCCCAGCCCAGCGGCGCCGGATCGGTGACCCCGCCGAGCGCCGCCACGGCCAACCCGAGGGCGGCGGTGCCCACCGCGGCACCGACCAGCAGCATGCCGAACCGCGGCGCCAGCCACGCCCGCCGGTCGACCGGTGCGCTTGTCGCCCAGCTCTGCGTGGCCGGGGTGACGAGCAACGGGCCGAGCGCGCGCAGGCCACGCCAGACCAGGCCGGCGCCGGCCAGCAGCGCGGCGAGCGCCAGCCACCAGCGCACCCCCGGCTCCGCCTGCCCGACCGTGGGGGAATCCAGCAGGTCGCGGCTGGCGCTGATCGCGAACCACCCGTACATGCCCGTGAACAGGACGATGACGTACGCGTCGCCCAGCACGTCGCCCAGGGAGTGATCGTGGTGCCGGCTGCGGGCCCGGCGCAGGTGGGTACGCACCTGCCGGGCGGTGGGCACCCCGGTCGGCGTGTCGGCGACGGTGACCGGCGGGGCGCTCACCGGCCGATCTCGATGCGCTCGTCGACCACCGCGTCGATCAGTTCCGGGTCGTGCGAGGCCAGCAGCACGGCCGTGCCGGCGTCACGTTCCCGCAACAGCCGCTCGGCCAGCCACTGTCGCCCGCGTACGTCGAGGCGCTGCTCCGGCTCGTCCAGGATCAGCACCCGGCGTGGCCGGACGAAACACGAGGCCAGCGCCAACCGGCGGCGCTGCCCGCTGGACAGGGTCACCGGCAGTTGGTCGCGGGCCGGCTCCAGACCCAACTCGGCGAGAACCTCCTCGACCGGCTCGGCGTTGCTCCCGTGGGCGTACGCGACCAGCTCCAGGTGCTCGACCACGGACAGGTCCGGGAAGAAGTCGATGTCGTCCAGTGCCGCCGCCACCAGCGCCCGGATCTGCGGGTCGGTCTCGTCGGCCCGGCGGCCCTGCACCAGCACCTCGCCCGCGTCCGGCCGGTCCGCGCCCACCACACAGCGCAGCAGGGTGGTCTTGCCGCTGCCGTTGGGGCCCAGCACCACCGCGATCCGGCCCGCCGGGAGCGTGAAACTCACGTCGTCGAGCACGACCAGGTCGCCGAAGTTGCGGCTAAGTCCCCGTACCGAGAGCGCATCCACGACCACAGAGTCTCCCAGACGCGGGCCACCGACCAACCTGAGCGACCTACGTCACGCGGTCGGCGGCGTCGTTCTCCAACCGGGCGTCGGCGGCGGCCAGCCCCTGCTCGTCGGCGACCTCCTCGGCCACCGTCGCCGCGTCCGCCCAGTGCCGCCGCGCGTCGGCCCGGTCGCCCAGCGCGGCGCAGGCGTCACCCAGGTAGAGCAACGTGCGGGCCAGCCCCGCGCTGGGCCGGGTCTCCTCGCGCAGCCGGCGGCTCTCCGCCAGCAGCTCGTACGCCGTCCGCGCCTGCCCCGGGGTGCTGCTCAGCAGCGTCGCCCCGGCGTTGAGCAGTGCCGTCGCCCGGCTGGTCGGGTCGTTCACCGACTCGTACTCGCGCAGGGCGGCACGCCACGCCTGTGCGGCGTCCAGGTGTTCGCCAAGTGCCGCGTGCACCAGCACCAGGTTGGTGAGCGCCGCCGCGTACCCCCGCGCGTCACCGACCGCCCGGAACGTGTTCGCCGCCCGTACCAGGTGGTGGTGCGCGGTGTCCGGTTCGCCCCGGGCCAGTTGTGCCGCGCCGAGGCCCAGGTCGGTGAGGGCGTGCCCGGCCCGGTCGGCTCCGGAGCGGTGCCGACGGGACATTTCGAGGTGTTCCACCGCGTCGTCGAGCTGGCCCAGGTCGAGCAGGGCCAGGCCGAGGTTCATCCGGGCCTGCGCGGTGCCCCGGCGACCGCGTTCGTTCACCGCGAGGGTGAGCGCCGCCGCCGCACCCTGCGGGTCGTGTCGGCGTCGGCGCAGCACACCCAGCTCGTTGTGCGCCCACCCGGCGATCTCCGGTCGGTCGTCGGCGGTCGGGGTGGCCAGCACGGTGCGGCAGACCTGCTCCCACTCGTCGAGCCGCTCCACGTGCGCCAGCCACCCGCACAGCGCCACGGCCAGCCGGAACCACCACCGGCGCACCCGGCGGGGCAACGTCTCGGCCGCGCCGGCCGGCACCCGCACCACCGCGAGCAGCAGCTCCTGGTGCAGGTCGAACCAGCCGTACGGGTCGTCGTCCAGCGGAAGCGACCATTCCCGGTCCGGTGGGGCACCGAGCGCGGCCAGGTTGGCCGCGTGCCGTTCGGCCCGGCGCGCCAGGTGCCGGGTCAGGCGGGCCTGCGCGGCCACCCGCGCCCGCGCCGGATCGGCGTCGAGCAGGTGCAGTCGGGCGCTGCCGGCCAACAGCGGGCGGACCTCGTAGCGGTCCCCGGGTGCGCCCACCACGAACGCCGCGGCGGCCAACTGGTCGAGCAGCGCGGTCACCCGCTCGGGGTGCCGGCCGGCGAGCGCGGCGATCGTCGGTCGGTCCACCGGGGCGGGGATCAGCGACATCACCCGGTACAACCGCCGGGCCTCGCGGGTCAACGCCCGGTACGCGGTGTCCCGTTCGGTGACCAGGCGGGCGGCCGGCGAGACGGCGAGCCGCTGGTGGGGCGGCGTCTGCACGGAGCGGCGCAGCGCGTCCAGCACGTCGGAGTGTCGCCAGCCGTGCTGCGCGGTGCGGTAACCGAGCGCGCGGACGGTGCGTGGCTGCCGCCCGCAGAGGTCGACGATCTCGCGTACCGCCGGGTCGGTGCGGGGGTCGGCCCGGCGGACCCGGGCGCCGGGCGCGGCCCCACCCGCGACGGCGAAGAGCTCGACCGCCTCGGATGTGCCCGGCTCGGCGATCCAGTGTGCGACCACACCGTCGAGCCCGGCCAGCGCCGGGCCGCCGGCGAGCAGCAGGCGGCAGGTGCGCGCGGTGGGCGGCAGCAGGGGGCGGACCTGGTCGGGACGGTCGACGTTGTCCAGCACGAGCAGGATCCTGCGGCCGTCGAGCTGGCCGCGCAGCGCGTCGGCGGCGGCCGCGAGCGCGTCCGGCCCACCGGAGACCGGCGGCGCGGTGCCCAGGATCCGGGCCAGGGCGGTGAGCACCTGCCGGGCCGTGCTGGGTCGACCGCCGCGTCGCAGGTCGAGATAGTACTGACCGTCCGGGAAGTCGTCCCGGCACTGGTTCGCGGCCTGCACCGCGCACGCCGAGGTGCCGACCGCGCGCCGGCCCAGGACCGCCACCGCGTGCTCCCGGGCGAGCAGCCCGAGGATCGCCGCGACGTGCTCGTCGCGACCGGTGAACTCGGCCGTGTAGGGCAGGGTCGGCGTGCCGGGGACCGGCGTCGCGAGCACATCTGTCGGTTCGGGGTCGACCTCCTGGGCGGCTCGGCGGCGGCGCATCACGAAGCCCACGAAGGCGACGACGACGCCGACGACTGTCACGACGATGCTCGCCGGGCCGAGGACCCTGGTCGTCAGGTCGGAGAGCAGGTTGCTGGTCAGGTTGATGATCACGTTGGCGAGGACGCCGCCGACCACCCCGCCGATCCCGACGAGCGCGGGCCAGCGCGGGCCGCGGCGGGCGCCGCCCGGCCCGGTCACCGGACACCGCCGGAGACGAGCCCGGCGACCAGGTGCCGCCGGGAGAGCACCACAAGCACGACCGGCAGCACCGAGGCGAGCACCGAGCTGGCGGCCAGCGCGCCGCTGTTGCTGACGAAGCTGCGGGTCTGCTCGGCCAGGAACGGACCGAGCGGCGAGGCCCCCGGCCCGCCGAACAGCCGACCCACCACCAGGTCGTTCCAGACCTGGACGAACTCCAGCACGGAGACCGCCACCACCGCGGACAGGTTGTGCCGGGCCAGCCGGCGCAGCGTGTGCCACCACCGTCGCCCGCCCAGCCGGGCGTCGCGGACCTGCTCGACGGGCAGGTCGGCGAACGCGTTGCGCAGGACCAGCACCGCGAACGGCACGCCCAGCGCGATGTGCACGAGCGCCAGCCCCTGGGCCGTCCCGGAGGAGAAGACCAGACCCAGCACCTCGTTGACCGGCCCGGCGATGACCTGGATCGGCACCACGCTGGCCGCCAGCAACAGCAGCCCGGTGGCCTGCGCGGCCGGCCCGGTCAACCAGGCCAGCGGGTACGCCGCCAGCAGCGCGACCACCAGCACGATGGCGGTCACGGCGGTGGCCAGGAGCAGCGTGAAGCCCAGGGTCTGCCACAGCTCCTCGCCGGTGACCAGGTCGCGGTAGGACTGACCATTCGGCGGCGCCGACCACCAGCCGCGCGCGGCGGCGTCCACCCGCCCGTGCGCCGAGGTGGCCACGAGCACCGCCAACGGCACCAGCCAGGCGATCGCGGCGCCCGCCGCGAGCAGCCGGAACACCCGCCGGGGTGGGGTGACGGGACCGGGCTCCGGGGCCGTCTCGACGCGCGGCGGAGGCCAGGCCTGCCGGACGAAGAGCGCGGCCACCATGATCCCGCCGATCACCGCCACCAACCACACCACGCCGAGCGCGGCGCCCTCGCCGTTGGTGGTGCCACCCGAGGTCTGCCAGATCCGCAACGCGAGCACGGACGCCTCGTCGCGGACCGACCCGGGCGTCATCACCAGGATCAGGTCGAACGTGCGGCTGGTGCCGACCGCCACCAACGCGAAGACCACAGCGGTCGTGCGCAGCAGCAGTGGCCGCCACTGCGCGTCCCACAGCACGTGTCGGCGCCCTCCGCCGTAGGCGCGGACCGCGTCGGCGAGACTCGGCGGCACCGCGTCCAACGCGGACCGGAAGACCAGCACGGCCAGACCCACCCAGGCCCACACGAACGCCGACATCAGGGCGACGGTGACCAGCCCCGGCCCGAGCAACTGCGGCGCGTCGTCGGCCGATCGGCCGGTCAGCCGGGCCGCGACCAGGGTGGCCAGCCCTCGGCTCGGGTCCGGGTCGTACATGAGCCGGAAGGTCACCCCGGTGACGACAAGTGGCAACGCCACCGGCACCAGGAGGATCAACCGGACCAGGCCGCCCTCCTGCGACCGGCGGGACGCGGCGGCCAGCAGGTATCCCAGTGCCGTCACCACCGCCGGGACCAGCAGCGCCCAGAGGAAGGTACGGCCGACCACCGCGCCGGTGTCCGGGGCGGAGAGCGCGGTACGGAAGTGCGCCGCACCGACCCAGCGACCGTCGGTGGTGACGCTGGCGTGCAGGGTCCGCAGCACCGGCCACAGCACCAGCCCACCGAGCAGCACCGCGGCGGGCAGCAGCAGCGCCGACGTCGCTCCCGCCGCCGGATATGCCCGGCCCCGCCGGGGTGGCCCGACGTCGTCGAGGACCGCCAGCTCGCCGAGGACCCGCACCTGGCTCATCGGCCGCCACCGGCGTTGCGGGCCGCCGCGGCGAGCTGACCGGTGGCGCGGCGAACCGCCTCGTCGGCGCGGACCCCGTCGGTGACGTCGGCGAAGAAGCCCTGCATGATCCGCCAGATGCCGACGCCGTCCGAGCCGGTGAACGCGCCGGGCAACTGGTCGGAGAGATCGAAACGCAGCGTGCCGGGCTCGCGCATCTCCCGGGCCAGCCGCTGGCCGACCTGATCGGGGTAGCTGGTGATCGACACGTTGGTGTTGGGCGACAGGTAGCCGCCGGCGCGCACCCAGGGCTGGAACGAGTCGGCCCTGGTCAGCCACTCGACCAGCTCGACCCCACCTCGGGCGTCGGCGAACGCCACGGCCGCGTCCCCGCCGACGATCAGCGGCCCGCCGCCCGGCTGGGCGCCCGGGAAACGGAAGGTGGTCGGTGCCTCCGGGCCGCGCTGGAACGGGCCGACGACGTCGGCGGTGAAGTCGGCCCCGACGAGCAGCACCGCCCGACGGGTGTGCACCACCTGGATCACCGACTCCTCGTACTGGGTGAGCAGGGCGCGGCGGCCACCGCCGAGGAACGCGCCGTCGATGCTCCACAGCTCGGCGAGCCGGTCCAGGGCGTCGCGTACCGGCCTGCTCTGCCAGTCGGCGTCCGGCCCGGCGAGGGTGTCGTAGCTGTCGGGTGCCACGTCGGCCAGGACGTTCTCGAACCAGTCCGTCAGCACCCAGCCGTCGGCGGCGCCGAGGGCCAGCGGCGCCGGACCGCCGGTGCGTCGGGCGAGCCCACCGAGCCGACGGGTCAGCTCGACCAGCTCGTCCCAGTTGGCCGGCTGGCGCGGCAGCACCGACGGCAGGTGCCAGACCAGCGACTTGTGTGCCGCCTTCACCCAGACGCCGTAGCGCCGGCCCTCGGCGGTGAGCAGGTCGCCCAGGCCGTCGGGCACGGCGTACTCGGCGGACGGACGCACCGGGCTCAGCCAACCCCGTTGGGCGTACTCGGTGACGAGACCGGGCCGGGGCAGGATCGCCACGTCCGGGCTGGTGCCGGCGAGGTGCCGGGCCCGCAGGAACGCGTCGATGTCGTTTCCGGCGCTGACCACCTGGACCGGGGCCGGGTAGTGGGCCAGGACCTCCCGGAACCGGTCCAACTCGCTGGTGCTCCAGACCACCGCGACCTGCACCGACCGGGTCCCGCCCGAGCAGCCGGCGGCCAGGGCGGTGACACCTGCGGCAGCGGCGCGCAGCAGCGTACGACGACTGGCTCGGACGGTGGGTGTCGTCACGTCGCCTCGCTCGGCTCGGTGACCAGCTCGTGCCGCAGCGGAATCTCGGCCAGGGTGGTCGGGTCGGAGGTGCAGACCAGCACCGCCACCCCGGGGGCGTCCGGTGGGGAGAGCCGGGGCATCAGGTCACCGAGGCGGCTGTCGCCCGCCGAACCGGCCGGCAGGTCGATCACGAGCACCTCGGGCAGGCAGGCCGCCGCCCGGGCGAGCGCCACCCGGAACCGCTGGGCGGCGGAGATCTGGTGCGGCAGCAGGGTGAGGGTGAGCGCCAACTCCAGCCGGTCGACCACCGTGGCCGTCCAGTCGTCGGCCACCGCGTGCACCCGTTCACGTTTGCGCTGGCCGTATTCGATGTTGCGGCGGACGGTGAGCTGCGGGAGCAGCGCGCCGCCGGCGGGCACGTAGCCGATCTGCCGGCGCGGCGGCGGCAGGGGCGTGACGTCCCGGTCGCCGACCAGGATGCGACCGGTCACCGGGGCGGCGAGCCCGGCCAGCACCCGGGCGACCGCCGTGCCGAACCGGGGTGGTGCCACCAGGGCGGCGAGGGTGCCGGCGGGGACGTCGAGGGTCACCGGGCCGCTGCCGGGGACGGCGACCAGTGCGCGTAACCGTAACGTGGCCCTCACCTCCGGTGACCGCTGATGACCGTCCCAGGGTGGCACACCGTGCCGACAGTCGATGCCCCCGGCCCTTCCACTGTGGATGACCAGGCGTTGGTCAGTCGGGCGCGTAGAGCGCGGCGAGCCCGGCGGCGGTGGCGGCCAGGCGTTCGCGCAGCGCGACCGGGGTCAGCACCTCGACGTCGGCACCGAGGCGCAGCAGCTCGCCGTGGGCGTGGGTGAGTGACTCGATCGGCAGCACCGCTGTCACCCAGCCCCGCGCGTCCGGCGGCTGGGCGCTGGCGTCCATCGCGGTCACCACCGGATCGCTGCCGATCTCGCGCAGCCGTTGCCGGCCGGCGGGGGAGAGCCGGACGGTGGCCTCGTCGCGGTGCAGGCGGGCCCGGAACTGCACCACGTGCGCCTGCCACCAGGCCGGCAGGTCGAAGTCGGCCGGTCGGACGAACTGCTGCGCCAGCGGAGTCAGCGCGAGGATCTGGTTGACCCGGTAGGTCGCTGGGGCGCCTCGGCCGGGCTGGTCGGCCACCACGTACCAGCGGCCGCCCTTGAGCACCAGGCCGTACGGCTCCAGCACCCGGGTCACCTCGCCGTTCCACCCGCGGTAGCGCACCTCGACGCGGTGCTGCTGCCAGACCGCCTCCGCGGTGCGGGACAGCTCGGGGGAGGCGTCGCCGTCGGCGTACCAGCCGGGAGTGTCCAGGTGGAAGCGCTGCTGGAGCTGGGTCGCCCGGTCGCGCAGGGGAGCGGGGAGTGCGGCGTGCAGCTTGAGTTGCAGCGCGGCCACCACGTCGCCGTAGCCCAGCTCGCCGGCCGGGCCAGGCAACCCGGCCAGGAACAACCGGTCGGCCTCCTCGGTGGTGAGCCCGGTCAGCCGGGTCCGCCAGCCGTCGACCAGGTGGTAGCCGCCGGCGTGCCCGGCCTCTCCGTAGAGCGGGATGCCCGCGGCGTGCAGCGACTCCACGTCCCGGTAGATCGTGCGCGGGGAGACGGTCAGCCGCTCGGCGAGCTGCGCGGCGGTCAGCCGACCGTGCTGCTGGAGCAGGAGGATCATGGAGAGAAGTCGAGAAGCCCGCACTTCACTGACACTAGTTGTCAGGGGACCGGTCCTACCGTCCCGGCATGGCATTTCGCGACAAGGAACTGCGCACGCCCGGACCGGTGTCGGTGAGCGGCCGGCAGTTCAAGCGCTACCACATCGACCAGCCGGAGCAGCCGATCGAACCGGAGGTGGAGAAGGCCGCGTACGACCAGCTGCCGTTGCTGCTCGTCGACATCGTCGACGACAGCACCCCGGCCGCCGGTTGGGTGGTGCTGCACCGGGGCGCGGACAGCGGCGCGTACCTCCTCGCGTACACCTGGGTGTGGGACAACGCGGTGGAGGTCCGGGTCGCCGCGGCCGGGCAGCCGGCGTTGGACTGCCCGGACGAGGACCCGACCCACTTCGTGAAGGTGCGTCGACCTGCGATCGGGTGTGTGTGGGAGTTGGCGGTGCTGGAGCACGAGCGGGCCGCCTGGGTTCGGCACGTGCTTGCGCCGGAGGCCCCCGACCTGACTGGATATCTCAACGACACGCGAGCAGAAGGGCCGGTGGGCCGCTGATGGGCGACTTCGACTTCTATGTGGGCACCTGGAACGTGGTGAACCGGCGGCTGCGCAAGCGGCTGGTGGGCTCCGACGAGTGGGAGGAGTTTCCCGGGGTGTCGGTCGCGCACAGCTTCTTCGGTGGTGGCGGCAACTTCGACGAGATCACCTTCCCGACCAAGGGCTCCGCGGGCGCCACCGTCCGGATCTTCGACCCGGCCCGGCAGGAGTGGTCGATCTACTGGATGAGCAGCGTCGACGGCGTGCTGGGGCTGCCGCCGATGGTGGGCCGCTTCGTCGACGGGGTGGGCCGCTTCTACGCCGACGACCAGCACGAGGGCCGACCGGTGCGGTGCCGGTTCATCTGGTCGGACATCAGCGCGACCACGGCCCGCTGGGAGCAGGCGTTCTCCGTCGACGGCGAGCAGACCTGGGAGACCAACTGGATCATGACGTCCACCCGGGTGGGGGACTGACGCAGGACCATGGTGGGGCGGTGGTCGCGGTGTTAGTGTCCGCCCACCGCCCCGGATGGAGGAACGCGATGGCCTCCGAGCACGTCGACGTGCTGATCATCGGCGCCGGCCTGTCCGGCATCGGCGCGGCCTGCCACCTGCGCCGCGACTGCCCCGACAAGACGTACGCGGTGCTGGAGGCGCGCGACGCCGTCGGCGGCACCTGGGACCTGTTCCGCTACCCGGGCATCCGGTCCGACTCGGACATGTTCACCCTCGGCTACTCGTTCAAGCCGTGGACCGACCCGAAGGCCATCGCCGACGGCGCCACCATCCGGGAGTACGTGCGGGAGACCGCCCGGGAGTACGACGTGCAGCGGCACATCCGCTTCCGGCACCGGGTGGTGCGCGCCGACTGGGACAGCGGCACGGCCCGCTGGACGGTGCACGCGCAGCGCACCGACACCGCCGAGTCGGTGGTGCTGACCTGCTCGTTCCTGTTCGCCTGCACCGGCTACTACCGCTACGACGAGGGCTACACCCCGGCCCTGCCCGGCGTCGACGCGTACGCCGGGCGGCTGGCGCACCCGCAGCACTGGCCCGACGACCTCGACCACACCGGCAGGCGGGTGGTGGTGATCGGCAGTGGCGCCACAGCGGTCACCCTGGTGCCGGCCATGGCGCAGCGGGCCGCCCACGTGACAATGCTCCAGCGCTCACCGACGTACGTCCTGGCGCTGCCCTCGCGTGACCGGCTGGCCGACGCGCTGCGGCGCTGGCTGCCGGCGACCGCCGCGTACCCGGTGGTGCGGTGGAAGAACGTGCTGCTGTCCACCGTCACCTTCCAGCTCAGCCGGCGTGCCCCCGGCCTGGTGAAGCGGTCGCTGCGCCGGGCCGCGACCGGCCGGCTCCCGGCGGGCTACGACGTCGACAGGCACTTCTCGCCCCGTTACGACCCGTGGGACCAGCGGCTCTGCGTGGCACCCGACGGCGACCTGTTCACCGCCGTGCGCGAGGGCAGGGCGTCGGTGGTGACCGACACCATCGACACCTTCACCGCGCGCGGTGTCCGGTTGACCTCCGGTGCGGAGGTGCCCGCCGACATCGTGGTCACCGCGACCGGGCTCAACCTGCTCGCCCTCGGTGGCCTGACAGTGCGCGTGGACGGCACCGAGGTCGACCTCGCGAGCACCGTGGCCTACAAGGGCATGATGGTGTCCGGGGTGCCGAACTTCGCGCTGACCCTCGGCTACACCAACGCGTCGTGGACGCTCAAGGCCGACCTGGTCGCCGGGTACGTCTGCCGGTTGCTGCGCCACCTGGACCGCACCGGCCAGCAGGTCGTCACCCCGCTCCCACCCGCCGACGACGGGCGCGTCCCGTTGATCGACCTGCGTTCCTCCTACGTGCTGCGCAGTGTCGGCGCGCTGCCCCGGCAGGGTGTGCGCGCACCCTGGCGGCTGCATCAGAACTACGCCCGCGACGTGCTGCTGATGCGGTACGGGCGACTCACCGACGAGGGTGTGCGGTTCTCCCGTGCCACCGCGACGCCCGCGCCCACCCGGCGTCCCGTCCCGACCCGTCCGGCTGCTCGCCGGTAACCGTCAGCGGAGGAGCACCGACCGTGCGGAGATTCGACTTCACCGGCGCGACAGCAGTGGTCACCGGGGCGGCCAGTGGCATCGGCGAGGCGCTGGCGCACGCGCTCGCCGACCGGGGCACCGACCTGGTCCTGCTGGACCGCGACGCCGAGCGGCTGGACGCGGTCGCCACCGCGATCCGCGCCGAGCACCCGGCGCGCCAGGTGCACACGTACCTGGTGGACCTCGCCGACGCCACCGCCACCACCCGGGTGGCCGCCGAGATCGGCAACCGGCACCCGCGCGTACGGCTGCTGGTGAACAACGCCGGCGTCGGCCTCGGCGGCCGGTTCGACCAGGTGACGTTCGACGAGTTCAGCTGGGTGATCGAGGTCAACTTCCGGGCCGTGGTGCAGCTCACCCACGCACTGCTGCCGACGCTCAAGGCCGAGTCGGGCGCGCACCTGGTAAACGTCTCCAGCCTGTTCGGGCTGATCGCGCCGGCCGGGCAGACCGCGTACTCGGCGAGCAAGTTCGCGGTGCGCGGCTTCACCGAGGCGCTGCGCCACGAGCTGGTCGACGACGGCATCGGGGTGACCTCGGTGCATCCCGGCGGGATCCGCACCCGGATCACCGAGAACGCCCGGATCGGCAGTGGCGTCTCACCCGAGGAGTACGCGGCCGGCCGGGCGCAGTTCGAGAAACTGCTCACCATCGCACCGAGCCGCGCCGCGGAGGTGATCCTGCGCGGCGTCGAGCGGCGGCGGGGTCGGGTGCTGATCGGCTGGTCGGCGAAGCTGCCGGACCTGCTGGCCCGGGTCCTGCCGGGCTCGTACAACCGGCTGCTGGTCGCCGGCCTGAACCGGGGCGTCGTCCGGCCGGCGGCACCCACCCCCGCGGTGCCGGCGCAACGCACCGGCGACGTCGACCCGGCCCGCGAGGTGGCCTGACCCGGCGACGCGGTCACGGCGGTGTGCTGCCCCGCTTCTCCTCCTGGGCCAGCACCGCCTCGCGGTGCTCCGGCTCGTCGCGGCGGGCCAGCTCGGCGGCGAGGCGCGCATCGGTCGTCAGCCGCACCCGGTTGCGGTGCAGGAAACTCTCGAAACCCCCGGTGTACGGGCAGGCCAGGTCGCCGAGCGCCCGCTCCGGCGTGTAGCGGCAGCCGGCGCAGTAGTCGCTGATCTCGTCGATGTCGGTGCCGTCCACCGCGTACGGGCGGGTGTCCACCCGGGCCAGGTCGGCGTACTGGCTCATGCCGATCACCGTCGCGTTCATCACCCAGTCGGTGCCGTCGACGAAGCAGCGCTGGAACCAGTCCGCCACCTCGGTGGGACGCCAGCCGCGTTGCAACGCGTAGTTCGCCAGCACCAGCAGCCGGGGCGTGTGGTGCGTCCAGGCCCGATCCCGGACGGTGGCGAGGACGTCGGCCAGGCAGCGGGCCTCCACCGCGTCGGCGTCCAGCTCGGCGAACCACTGCGGCAGCGGCTCGGTGGCGGCCAGCCAGTTCGCCCCCCGGTAGCGCGGCTCGAAGTACCAGTAGAGCTGCCAGAGGAACTCCCGCCAGCCGAGCAGCCCCCGGATGAACGGCTCCACCGCCGTACGCGGGGCCGTGCCGGCCCGCCACGCCTGCTCGGCGGCGCGCACCGCGGGCTCCGGGTGCAGCAACCCCAGGTTGAACGACGACGAGAGCATCGAGTGCGCGAGCAGCGGGTCCGCGCCGCTCATCACGTCGGCGTAGCGGCCGTACCCGGGTAGCCGGTGGGTCAGGAAGTGCGTGAGCCGGGCCTGCGCCTCGGTGTGGGTGGCCGGATGCCGCCGGGGACCGTCGCGGCCGACGAACCGCACCCCGTCGGCGGCCCACCGGTCCAGGTCGCGGCGGACCTCCGCGTCGATGTCGTCTTCGACGACCGGCGGGGGTGGGGGTGGTGCGACAGGCACGGCACGGTTCTCGGCTCGCGGTCGGCGTCCCGGCCCGGTCGCGGTGCTCAGCACGTCGTGGCGGCGGCGGGCGTGCCGGTAGAAGTCGGTCATCCGCAGCGGGCCGCGTCGCGCGCGGTCCGCCCAGCCGGCGAAGTCGCTCTGGCTGGTGATGAAGCCGCGCGCTGGCAGCACGGTCAGCCCCGGCACCGACCGGGCGAACCGCAGCGCCGCCCGGGAGTGCGGATGGCACACCTCCAGTGGCTCACCGACCTGCGCCAGCGCCTGCCGGAACGTGTCGGTGCGCAGCAGCAACGCCCGGTCACCCAGCTCGGCGGCGCGGTGGCGCAGCGCGGACAGGATGAGGTGCGCCTTCTGTCGGTGCATTGGCCGGCGGCGGAACAGGTCCCGGATCTCCACGAGCAACACCTGTTGGTCGGGGTCGTCGAGGAAGTGCGGCCCGAGCTGATCGGCCAGCAACCATCGGCGGCGAGGCATGCAGCAATTCTGCCTATCTCGCGGCCGCCGCGCCCGGTGCCGCACCGGGGGTCGGGCACCGGATGCCCGCCGGCGAGTCAGGACGGGTTGACCCCGGCGACCGCCGCGCTCGGCCCGACGTCGCGGCGGCGCAGCAGCACGGTGAGCGTCACGAGGGCGACGAGCAGCGCCGCGAGGACGTACACCGGGGCCGGCCCGAGCGGCGCGAGCAGCGCCAGCAGCGCGACGACGGGAAAGGCGACGACCACCGCGCCGTGCTGCTGCCGGCGTACGTGCAGCACCCAGACCGTGAGCAGGAAGACGGCGATGGGGATGGCCACCGCGTACCCGGCGGTGCTTGCGGAGACGTGCGCGAGGTGCCGCTCGACGTCCACCGACACCCCCAGGCCGGCGCCGATCGCGGCGATCGCGGCGAAGATCAGGTAGTGGCCGTAGCCCCAGATCAGGGAGTACGGCAGTCGGTCGGGCGCCTCGTTGGGCCGGTCGAAGTAGAGCCACCAGAGCGCGAACACGATGACCGCGCCGGCCGCCGCGAGCGACCAGAGGCCGTGCTCCCCGGCGTCGAGCCCGGTCTGGATCGCGATCGAGATGGCCAGGACGGCCTCGCCGAGCACGATCAGGGTGAACAACCCGTACCGCTCGGCGATGTGCCGGGGGTGCCAGGGGGTCATGCCGGGACGTTCGGCCACCGCCGGCACCAGCAGGTCGGCCAGCGCCAGCAGCACGAACGTCGCGATGCCCCACCCGCCGGGCAGCACCAGCCGCAGCAGCCAGCCGAGCTGCACCACCGTCACGCCGATCGCGTAGCGGGTCGCCGCCGCGCGGTGCCGGGGGTCGCCGGCGGCGGCTCGGGTCCAGTGCACGACGGCGGCCAGTCGCATCACCACGTACCCGTAGGTGATGACGGCGAAGTCACCGTCGGCGAAGGCGCGTGGCACTCCGGCGGCCAGGATCAGCGCTCCGGAGATCTGCACCAGGGTGGTGATCCGGTAGACGTCGTCGTCGGTGTCGTACGCCGAGGCGAACCAGGTGAAGTTCACCCACGACCACCAGATCGCGAAGAACACCATGGCGTAGCTGGTCGCGGCGTGGCCGAGGTGGCCCTCGGCGACGTCGTGGTGCAGGCTGCTGGCCGCCTGGGCGACGGCCACCACGAAACAGAGGTCGAAGAAGAGTTCCAGCGGGGTGGCCGAGCGGTGTGGCTCGTCGCGACGACGGGGCCGCATCGGCCGGTAGAACGGCCGCACCGAACGAGAATGCGTCACCGCCGCTCCTCAGGCTGGACTCACTGGCGTCGGCGGCCGTGGGTCAACCCCTCCAACACCAGGGTCAGTCCGGCACCGACCAGCCAGACGTCCTTGGCGAGCCCGGCGCCCTGCTGGGTCGGTCGGACGCTGCCGGGCTCCCGCATTCCCGGCGTCTTCAGGTAGAGCTGCACGAGGCCCACGCCGAACGCGGTGAGGCCCAACCCGACCAGGGGGGCCGGGACGATCGGCGCGAGCAGCGCGGCCCCCAGCGCGATCTCCGAGTACGACAGCAGCTTCGCGAAGCGCGGTGGGTCCAACTGGCCGAGTTGCGGCATGGCGGCGACCGCCATCCCGTGCATGCCCTCCGCGGCGGCCCCCTCCAGGTTCCGCTTGCCCAGACCCGAGTTGAGAAAGTACGCGCCGATGCTGAGCCGGAGCGGCAGGTGCGCGAGCTTCATGATCACTCCCTGTGTGGCCGTGGTCGAATGCGGCACGCGTACCCCGCACCGCCCGCGATAACCCGTCCGGCCGGCTGGGCTGGCCGTGGTGGTCGCGGTAGGTTCGCCGGGGGCCCACCGCCGAGCCCGTGGCACACCCGCCCACCCGGCGCCCGGCCCTGCCGCACACCACCAGCAGGAGGCGAAGTGAGCCAGGAAGTCCGGGGAGTCATCTCCCGCAGCAAGGGCGCGCCGGTCGAGGTGACCACCATCGTGGTGCCCGATCCCGGCCCCGGCGAGGCGATCGTCCGGATCCAGTCCTGCGGCGTCTGCCACACCGACCTGCACTACCGCGAGGGTGGCATCAACGACGACTACCCGTTCCTGCTCGGCCACGAGGCGGCGGGCATCGTCGAGCAGGTGGGCGAGGGCGTCACCGACGTCGCCCCGGGTGATTTCGTGGTCCTCAACTGGCG